>JAFGFW010000021.1 GCA_016930875.1 Deltaproteobacteria bacterium
AATAGCAAGCTATTTAACCGACGAGCAACGCAGCCAGGCGGGATGGATCGGCGCATCAAAATGTGAAGTTATTTTTGAGCGAGCCCTAAGACCCTATTTGTCAAAAAATGACGCGAAAAAGGAGGAGTGGTCATGAAGGAAATCAATGAACTGAATATGCCCGATGATGCGCGCTATGCAGATGATCATGAATGGGCCAGGCTTGAAGGCGATAAGGTTCGGGTCGGTCTTGACGACTATGCCCAGGATCAGCTCGGAGATATTGTTTTCGTTGAACTTCCACAGGAGGGCGATAGCTTCAAAAAAGGGGAAGTGTTTGCAACCGTGGAATCCGTGAAAGCAGTTTGCGAATGTTATCTGCCGGTGGGAGGAAAAATCATTGCTGTAAACACAGCCCTTGAAGAAGCGCCTGAACTGCTGAACAAAAGCCCTTACGGCGACGGATGGATGGCCGACCTCGATCCGGCCGATCTGTCTGAGTTGGATACACTCATGACTAATGTTGAGTGCCTGGAAAAGCTGAAAGGAGCCGAGTAGATGCGTTATCTTCCACATACCAGTGAAGAGATTGCTTCAATGCTTGAAGCTGTGGGGGTTGACGACCTTGACTCTCTCTTTTCGACAGTCCCCGAGGAGTGCCGTTTTTCCGCTGATCTCGATTTGCCGGAGCCGTTGACCGAATGGGACCTAAACGCCCACATGCAGGCTTTGGCCAACAACATGGCCGTCTCCCCGGAATACAAGGTGTTTATGGGAGCAGGCAGTTATGAACATTTCGTGCCTGCCTCTGTATTCTATCTCTTGGGCCGGTCCGAGTTTGTCACCTCTTACACTCCCTACCAGCCGGAGATGAGCCAGGGAACACTTCAGGCCATTTATGAGTATCAGACGCTGACTGCCCGCCTTTTAGGCATGGAGATAGCCACGGCATCTCATTACGACGGCGCCACGGCCTTGGCCGAATCGCTCCTCATGGCCATTCGTGTGACCAAGCGAAAACGAGTTGCCGTCTCACGTCTGATTCACCCCCTTTATCGTCGTGTGGTCCATACCTATTTTGAGCCTACGGGCTACGAAGTCGTCGAACTTGGCTATCTCGAAAACGGTGTGACCGACCTCACTGACCTTGATAACATGGAAGATTTTGCGGCGGTCGCAGTGCAGTCGCCCAATTTCTTCGGATGTATTGAGAACTTTCAAGCCGTTGGAGAAAAAGCTCATGACAGGCAGGCCCTTTTTATCGCTTCATTTACGGAAGCCCTTTCGTACGGACTTCTAAAGAGCCCCGGGAGTCAAGGAGCCGACATTGCATGCGGGGAAGGCCAAAGCATGGGTATTCCACAAACCTTTGGAGGCCCGGCGCTCGGCATGCTGGCAAGCAGAAAAAAATACATGCGAAGCCTGCCTGGCCGCCTCGTGGGCCAGACTAAAGACCTGGACGGAAAAAGAGGCTTTGTGCTCACGCTTGCCACGAGAGAGCAGCATATTCGCCGGGAAAAAGCGACCTCCAATATCTGCACGAACAACAGTCTCTGTGCCCTGGCTGCGGCAATGTATATGGCCTCTGTGGGGGGCACAGGGATCCGGGAGCTTGCCCGCCTCAACCATGACAAGGCTGAATATCTCAAGAGAGAACTGAAAAACGCCGGTCTCGCGATAACCTTTGACGACCCCACATTCAACGAGTTTGTTGTGGAATTCCCCGCGGGCTTTCAGGCTGCCTATGAACGCCTTCTGGAAAAGAAAATCGTAGCAGGCCTCCATCTGGCTCCATATTATCCTGAACTTGCCAACCATTACCTGTTGTGTGTCACGGAAACCAGATCCAAGGAGGACATGGATAGCCTTGTCAGGGAGGTTACATCATGAAGGAATCTCTGGGAGCTAACGGTCTGATACTGAACGAACCACTGCTCTGGGAAAAGGGAAAGAAGGGCCGAAGCGGATTCTCCCTTCCGCGACGTGATGTGGAGTCATCCCCTCTCGGCCAGGGACTTACATGCGAAGGCCCTGAACTCCCGGATTTGAGCGAAATCGACGTGGTGCGCCACTACACAAGGCTGTCACAATGGAATTTTGGAGTAGATACCGGCATGTACCCCCTGGGTTCGTGCACGATGAAATACAGCCCGAAGACTAATGAGAAACAGGCGAGCCTTCCAGGATTTGCGGGCGCACATCCCTTGCTTCCCGCGGCCCTGTCTCAAGGCGTGCTCCAGATGATGTTTGAACTCCAGCAATATCTTGCTGAGATCACCGGAATGGATGCCGCCACGCTTCAACCTGCAGCAGGCGCTCATGGAGAGCTCACTGGAATGCTTCTTATGTATGCGTTTTACAAAAGCCGGGGTGAACGACGCTCTAAGATTATTGTCCCTGATACCGCTCACGGCACAAACCCTGCCTCTGCGGCGCTGTGCGGTTATAGTCCAGTGCCCGTCAAATCCAACGATCAGGGAATCCTTTCTGTAGAGGCCATTGCCGAGGTCATGGATGAGAACACGGCCGGCATCATGGTGACTAACCCAAATACCCTTGGCCTATACGAAGAAAACATCCATAAAATAGCCGAAATAGTCCACGCTAAAGGCGGGATTGTCTATTGTGACGGAGCCAACATGAATGCTGTCATGGGTGTAACAAGAATGGGCGAGATCGGCGTGGACGTCATGCACCTTAATCTGCACAAGACTTTTTCAACGCCCCATGGTGGAGGAGGCCCAGGTTCGGGACCGGTCTGTGTCAAAAAAGGGCTTGAGCCATTTCTGCCCGTTCCCCGGGTGATGGAGGAAAACGGAATATACGGGCTCTCGGAAGACTTTCCTGAATCAGTCGGCAAGATGCAGGCCTTTCACGGAAATGTTGGCGTCATGATCAAGGCATACAGCTATATTCGGAGCATGGGGCCGAAAAACCTGAAAAAGGCCAGCCAGCTTGCCGTTCTCAACGCCAACTATATCAAAGAACGACTGAAAGGAACGTTGCATCTTGCCTATGACAGGCCGTGCATGCATGAGTGCGTCTTTTCAGACAAGAATCAAACGGCGCATAAAATTGCGACTATCGATATGGCCAAGCGCCTGATGGATTACGGCTTTCATCCGCCGACAGTCTATTTTCCGCTGGTCGTGCATGGTTCCATCATGATTGAACCCACGGAGACAGAGTCCAAAGAGGATATCGATCAGTTTATCGAGGCCTTTAAAACGATCGCAAATGAGGCCGGCAGAAATCCGGAGTTGCTCCATGATGCGCCGAAGCGCTGCAAGGTAAGAAGACTGGACGAAACAACAGCAGCGCGCAAGCCATGCCTTGCGGGCTGAGTGGGCCATGCCGTACTTTGAAACAGTAGATGGCTCTCGGCTCTTCTACGAAACGAACGGGTTTGAACGTTGAACAAAAAATGGCTTTATGTTGAGCTTTCTACGGTGGGTTATAAAGACGCCTGGAATCTGCAAACGCATCTTGTGTCTGCAAGACATGAGAACCGTGTTGCCACAGATGTTGTTTTAATGATGGAACACCCCGCTGTGTTTACTGTGGGGCGCAGGGGCGGGTTGAACGACCTTACCGTGTCACAAAATATCTTGAAGGCGTCCGGAATTCCCGTGATTCAAGTGGAACGCGGGGGCCGCATGACTTTTCACGGCCCCGGACAGCTCATCATGTACCCGGTTGTTGATCTTCGTGCGCTCAACATAGCGGTGACTGATTATGTCGAGAATCTCGAAGAAGTGATGATTCGCACTGCTGACAATTGGGGGATCAAGGCCGAAAGAAACCCCCTAAACGCAGGGGTCTGGGTTGACGGCAACAAGCTGGGAAGCATTGGCATAGCTATTCGCCACGGAATATCCTTTCATGGTCTTGCTTTAAACGTCAATCTTTCGCTGAAGCCTTTCAGATGGATCAACCCCTGCGGTCTTCAGGGAATAGGGGTGACATCTATGGAGCGCGAGCTTTCGTCCAGAGTACCCATGAGTCAAGTACGGACAACTGTAAAAGGTCACTTCGAAGCCGTTTTTGGAGTCGAACTTGTTACTACTCGGCTGGCGGAACTACCGGCCGACTGTTCGCCGATCTCTTTCTGTATCTTACAGAACCCGCAGGGACGCAGCCTTCTTGATTCCCAATTCCTTCATTCTGAGGCCCGTTGCGCTTGTGCGACCAAAGACAAAGAAATGATGCAGGAACAAGCTGCGAAAATGCGTGTCCGAAAACCACGCTGGTTGAAGCGGAGCCTTCCCACAGGGCCAAGGTACGAAGCGGTCAGGACCCTGTTGCGAAAAAGTCGACTTCACACCGTGTGCCAGGAAGCAAAATGCCCTAATCTCTGGGAGTGTTTTTCCCGACGCATTGCAACCTTTCTCATTATGGGTCCTCGGTGCACACGCAACTGCCGTTTCTGTGCTGTGGAACGCAGGCCGACAAGCCCTCCCGACCCCGAAGAACCAGCCCGTGTAGCCGAAACCGCACAACATATGGGATTGCGCTATGTGGTCATCACCTCTGTCACAAGGGATGATCTGCCCGATGGCGGAGCCGGTTTCTTTGCAGAGACAATTGATGAGATCCGAAAAAGAACGCCTGAAGCCTTTGTGGAGGTCCTGATCCCCGATTTTCAGGGCAATTGCGAGGCTCTTCAGACGGTCCTTCAAGCTCGGCCCGACGTTTTGAACCATAATCTGGAAACCGTGCCTCGCCTTTATCCCACTGTTCGGCCGGAGGCCTTGTATCCTCGATCACTTGAACTGCTCAGGCGGGCGAAGGCATATTACCCTGCCATACCCACCAAGTCGGGCCTCATGCTGGGCCTGGGGGAATTTCCTGAAGAAGTGGAGAAGACATTGGAGGATCTTGTTGCTGCCGGCTGCACTGTCCTCACGCTGGGCCAGTATCTTCAGCCGTCGAAAGAACATCTTCCGGTTGAACGCTTCGTTGCTCCTGAAGAATTCGACGCCTGGAAGGAGGTTGCTCTCGGAATGGGCTTTTCCGCAGTGGCCAGCGGTCCTTTTGTGCGCAGTTCTTATCACGCAGAAGAGCTTCATGAAGCCCTCGGCCGAGGGGCGCAGCCTTAGGGCTCGCTCAAAAATAACTTCACATTTTGATGCGCCGACCTGCCTGCCGGCAGGCAGGTCCATCCCGCCTGTCTGCGTTGCTCGTCGGTTAAATAGCTTGCTATTCGCCCTCCTCGCGCCTTGCCATGCGTGCGTCTGGACTCCTGAAAATGTAAACTCCTTTCTTCGCGAACCCTTAGGGCTGGGCAAATTCTTGTTCCTTGTACGGGGTAATTTCAGCATCCTTAGAGTGATTCGAGAAGGGAGAGCGAACTATATCTACCTTCGAAATGAAACAAGATTAAGCGACGAGCATAAGCGTCAGCTTCACAATTCAAGCTAGTCAATAACGTCCGCGAGCGCCGCCCGTTGAAGTTATATCCATTCCTTTGCCCGTTTAGCGTTTTCCTTCGGTTTTTAGTGTTTGGATTGCGCACACCTGCACCTTCAAAACCATCATTCCGATACTCCACCACTCCAATCCGGGCAAAGCCCTTCTCAGCACACTAACACAAGCCTGACATCCATTACGTTCGTATTCGTAGGACCGGTCATAAGGAGATCACTGGTCTTTTCAAAGAAGTGATACGCGTCGTTTCTGTTCAGAAACTCGGCTGCCTCCATCCCTGCATCTTTTCCTCGCGTTACTGTCAAAGGATCTACCAAGGCGCCTGCCGCGTCTGTGGGGCCGTCATTTCCGTCTGTGCCCCCGCTCAGGATGACAACACGAGGCGGAAGCTCCACAAGGTCGAGGCATGCAGCCAGGCAGAACTCCTGGTTTCTTCCTCCAAGACCATCACCCCGGATAGTCACCGTGGTTTCACCTCCTGAGATAACACATGCCGGTGGCGGAATCGGCCTGCCGGTTTTGACAATTTCCTTGGCCATGGCGGTGTGAACCCGTGCCACTTCCCTTGTTTCTCCTTCCACCATAGAGGAAAGGATAAGTGTTTCATATCCGAGTTCTTTCGCCTTTGCACTTGCCGCTTCCAGGGCTAATATATTGCTTCCCACGACAAAATTGAAGACACGGTCGAATATCGTATCATTCTTTTTTGGTGTTTCGGGGATCTGCCCGTCCAAGCCCGCCTTGATGTGTTTTTGGATGAAAGCGGGGATATCCTTCAAGTTATACTTCTTGAAGATCCCCCAAACATCTTTGAACGTGGAGGTGTCAGGCACAAAAGGTCCTGAGGCAATCACGTCCATTTTGTCTCCCACCACGTCCGAGAGCATCAAGTTGACAACGGTGGCCGGAAAGGCCGCCCTTGCCATCTGCCCGCCTTTAGAAGACGCTATGTGCTTTCTGACAGCATTTATCTCATCAATACTGGCTCCACACGCGAGCAATCTTCGGGTAATTTCCTGCTTGTCCGAAAGTGTGATATCTCCCCCAGGGTGGGGGAGCAGGGCGGATCCCCCACCGGATATGAGAGAAAAAATCAGGTCCTTCTCGCCTGCGCTTTGCAAGAAATCAAATATCTTTCTGCTCCCTTTTACGCCGTTTTCATCCGGCACGGGATGGCCGGCCTCGGTGATCTCAGTAAACGCGAGCTCTTGTGTAAAGCCGTATTTGACGTTGATCAGCCCTTTCTGGATCCTTTTTCCGAACAGATCTTCAATGGCCCTGGCCATTGGGGCAGTGGCCTTTCCTGCACCAACGAGCGAGATGCGATCGAATTCGGCCAAGTCAAGTTCGGTTTTAGGCCGTCCTTCCATTCCGACCACCAGCCTGTCTCCCTCAAGGTGTACAAAACGTTTTACCGCCCTGTACGGGTCCACAGCCCCAAGACAGCCGGCAAATATCTCTTTAGCGTCGGAACGTATCATTTCCAATTCTTTGTGTTGTTTGTTCATGTTGTTTTCCTTTTTCTCTGGGTCCTCTGCGGTGAGCTATTACGACCATGCCCGGCAAACGCACTCGCTATACATTTTCAATCGCCTTTTTTGTCTCCCGCGCGATTTTCAGCTCCTCATTTGTGAGGATCACCAGGACTTTGACTTTACTGCCCGGAGAGCTGATTTCTCTGATCCCGTTTCCGGTCTTATTGTTCCTTTCCAGATCAATCTCGATGCCCAGCTTGTTTAATCCGCGGCAGGAGAGTTCGCGGATATATGGTGCGTTTTCCCCAATTCCTGCCGTAAAGATCACACAGTCAAGGCTCCCTAAGACCGCAAAATATGCACCGATAAATTTTTTTATCCGGTAGGTGTAGATGTCAAGAGCAATTCTTGCCCGCTCTTCACCCGCGTTCTTTTTCTCAATGACTTCCCGCATGTCATTGGTTCCGCACATTCCTTTCAGACCGCTCTCTTTATTCAGGATCATATCAATTTCCTTAAGAGACATTCCCAGATGGTTTGCCAGGAAAAAGGGAAGCGCAGGGTCCACATCGCCTGACCGGGTTCCCATCACTAATCCGGCAAGAGGCGTCATCCCCATGGTGGTATCAACGGATTTGCCATTTTTGATGGCCGCCATGCTGGCCCCGTTGCCGATATGAATGGTAATGAGATTAAGCTCTGCCAGGGGCCTGCCCAGATACTCTGCCGCCTGCTCAGAGACATAGGCGTGCGAAGTGCCGTGAAAACCATAACGCCGCACCTTGTGCCGCTCATACATCTCGTGGGGAATGGCATAGAGAAAGGCATGGCTGGGGATGGTCTGGTGAAAGGCCGTATCAAATACCGCGACCTGCGGCGCATCAGGAAAAATCGATCCGGCAACCTCAATCCCCATCAGATTGGCAGGATTATGCAAAGGGGCCAGGGGGACGTATTCCTTAATGGCAGCGATGACCTTTTCATCAATAATCACGGTTGAGTTGAACGCCTCCCCGCCATGGACCACGCGGTGGCCCACAGCCGAGATATCGGTCTTGTCCGCGATGACCCCATGTTCCGGATGAACCAGCAGGCCCACGACACGGTTCAGCCCCTGACGATGGTCAGCGATCAGCCTCTCTTCAACTCTTTTCACGGTTTCGCCGTTGGGCATGGTTTTTCTATGGGTATGAATGCCCCTTTCTTCGCCGATTTTTTCGACCAGGCCCCCTGCCATGATCCTATGGTGGTCTACATCGAACAATTCGTACTTGATGGATGAACTTCCTGTATTGATCACGAGTATTTTCATAGAATCTCCTAGTACACCCAATTTGGATGTCCCGTGCGGAAGCGCGGGGGATTTGACTCACCCTTGGTTCGCATCATCTTTTCCCAATTCTAGAATACGTTTCCCGCACTCACTCTTAAGGGCGTTAAGGTAATCCTCATCCACCGGTCCTTTCCAGGTACTCACTTCGGTGAAACGCTTGGGAATGTGCACCCCTTGCGGATCAAAGCCTGTGGCCACACGGGTTTGCCAGCGCACTTTCTGGATATGGCGTGATACAGCCTCCATGTTGTCAGCCAGCGCGCTTTAGCCCACCGATTGAAGGCAATCAGCCAGACCTTCTTCGTTGTAGACTTGTCGTGCGAAGAGACAGGAGACCATGGAGGTCAGAAAAACCCGGCTTTCTTCGTCGTGCATCAGGAAATCGACCACTTCATCCACGTTTCGAGGGGTAGTGAAAATTTTTATGTAACGTTCCTTCCAACCGCAACCGTTTCACGGATTCGTTATTGATTATTTCAAAACCGTATCGGCCGCACAAAAGCCTCCTTGCCTTGTATCGCATTTTCAATAAGTGTATTTTGAGGGGATTTCGCTTTTTGGAATTTCAATGGCTTGTGGAGACAGTTCAAATTGTCCCACCTATTTTCTTATAGAGCAATTCATAATATGGAAGAAAGAAAAGTGTCGTCTTATTGATTTTAAGAGTATTACTGTAATCAAGATTCACGACATAGGCTTCATCAGGCGAATACTTCTCAATAAAACTGCGCAAAGATCGCGAGAAAACTGTTTTCTTTAAAGACTTATACTGAACTTCGATTGGAACGATATTTCCGCCCCTTTCCAGAACAAAATCGACTTCAGCTTTATCCTTTGTGCGCCAGAAATTCAGTTTTATCGCACTGAATCTTATTTGCTTTTTGAGCAGTAGAAAGACAAGATTTTCGAAAATGAATCCACACTCTGATGGGCTGCCCAAGTGGCCAAAAATGCCTAAAACATAATTCCGCAGGCCCAGGTCCCAAAAGTAAGGAACGGGTGACTTTGTGATTTCCTTTCTCACGTTTCGAGCATAAGGCGAGATGATATCTAAAAGGAATATGTTTTGGGAATACCACAAATATCTCTTCACCGTTTGATATGAAATGTTCAGTGTGGATGACAGTTCGGAGTAGTTGATAAGGTTTCCGATTTGGCTGGAGAGGACCTTTATCATGGCGCTGAATGCCTCCGTTTTATCAACTTTGAGAAGATATGCGATGTCTTTTTCGAGGATGCTGCTGAAAATCTCGTCTATAATCCGTATTTTTTCTGTTAGCTCGGACGCCAGCACAACACGTGGGTATCCCCCAAAATTCATATATTCCATTAACAACTGTTGGGTCTTGTCCTTTTCTATTTCAAGAAATCCGGCGAGATTTTCCTTATACTTGTAGTCTGTTTTGTGGTTGATAAACTCATCAAACGTAATTGTGTTTAGTTCAAATAACCGTTTTCTTCCGACAAGAGATTCATGGATTTTTTCTTTCAATTCGAGACTTCCGGATCCGGACACAATGAACTTATATGGCAACTTTAGATCAAAAAGGCCCTTAAGAAAAAGACCGGCATTTTCTTTCCGCTGTATTTCATCAATGAAAACATAACCCCGCTCTTTGCTTAGCTCTAATTCTATCTTCCTGAGCAACGCCGATTGGGATTCAAAGTGAGGCCTGTCCCATTCAATATCAAGATTCAGGTACAGCGTTCGCTCGCCTTTTCTATCAAGGTGTTCCCTCAGCAGGTCCATGAGGGTCGTTTTGCCGGACTGGCGAGGTCCTATGATAATACTTATCTCTTTTTGGTGGAGATGGCCTACCAGGTCTGGAAAAAGCTTTCTTTCGATCATGATTATATTATAGTCCGATAATTTGAAAGGTCAATAATACTTTATTCCGGATTAAACGAAGAACCCTTTTTCTACTGCGTTCACTCCTTTTTTGAACCCATCCCTGTTCGGACGAACGATTACAAAACACTCATTTGCCAAGGGAGGCAATGACTTCGCTTAGTTGACCGACTGATAAAATCTGTAATTCAACGCCCGCGTCGGCAAAAACATAAGCCGGGCCTTTTTTCCGCAAGTCCTCTTTCACAGCCACCACATCTATTTTGTGTTTGACCAGCCACTCGGCCACACGAATTCCTTTAGCCTTTGGCACCTTGGTGTGTGGATTGGCAACCACTTCTTGCCGTTCGATGTGCCTATCGGCAAAACGCAACCTTAACAGGGCAAAGTACGGGGCTTCACCAAAATGGCTGCTCACTTTTCCTGTGGTGTCTGCAAGGGGTACGGCGACATGCAGGTACTCGCGCACCTGAGGTTCACAGTGGATCACCACGTGCTCCACGTGAGGCAACTGTTTGCGGATTTCGGCTTCGATTTGATCGCTGATTGTGTGAGCCTTAATCAAGTCATCGGTTCGCAGCGCCAAGGTAGTCTCCAAGAAGCGGAAACGCCCGGCGTTTCGGCCCGTGAGCGATCGTATCTCTGTCACCATGGGCTCAGCCTCAATAATCTGTCTGACCTGGTCAAGGGCTTCAGGGGACATGGAGGCATCCAGCAATACACGCATGCCGTCTGAAAGGAGCTCCCATCCAGCGCGGGCAATGAAGACAACGACTAATCCCGCGGCAACATGATCTATGGTGATGCCGAAAAAACTCGCGTTCAACCCAAAATAATGGAGAACCACTGCCACCAACACCACGATGGAAGAGAGCACGTCAACCTGTCGATGGCGGCCCTCAGCGATCAAGGTGGGGGATTCGGTTCGCTTTCCCGCGGCAATGGCGTATTGGCCGAAAAGAAAGGTCATCAACGTGCCGGCAAGCAACAAAGCGATGATCCAGGGGCTGATAGCAGGGAGTTTTTCTGCCGGCGACAGGGCTTTGCGGGCGATTTCAAAGCCTGCGAAAAAGATGAATATTGCCACAATTACTGAAATCACATTTTCGATTTTGTATAATCCGTAAGGAAATGCGCGGCTTTTGCGGGTTGACAGCTTGAGCCCACCAAGAACGGCCAGCGAGGCAACAGAGTCCGTGGCGGAATCCACAGCGCTGGCGACAACGGCCAGGCTGCCGGAAAGGTATGCCAGCGCCGCTTTAAGTCCTGCAAGCCCGAAGTTGAGAAGAAAGGCATATATGGCCACCCGCTGGATCTGTTTGGTTTCTTCGGTGCGGCCAACGAGGTGACTGCGCTGATCAGTAGAGATTCCAGAGTTCATAAAGACAATTAACGCCTGTTAGGGGGCTGAACCATCACCTTGGTTTGGATTTGAGTCCCTCAATTCTCCAATTCTGACGGCCTCGTAAAAAGTCGAAATCCGCCTCCGGCGGACTGTCATTCCGAGCTTTCCGCCATAGGCCCTGGCCCGCAGGCGGGCGAAAGCCGGAATCCATTTTATTCAGCTAGTTACAAAGGCTCTGGACTCCGGTTTTCACCGGAGTGACGACTTTTTACGAGATTATCAATTCTCAATTCCCTAATTTCTGAATTAACCACATTTCACCGGTGATATCAAATTGAATTGATTACCACTTGGCTTTCAACTCATGACAGGGCTGCGATCTTGTTTTGACACCCCATTGCGTTTCTGATAGGGATTCTTCATGCCTGCTTGCCTGGAAATCACATTAAGACCGGATCTCTTTGATGCCGAAGGGGCTGCTGTTTGCCGGAAAGCGAATGACTATTTCGGGCTCAATGTCGAACTGGTTCGCGCCGTGAACATACTGACCATCGACGTGGACCTCACCGAAGATCAGCTTATGGCCATTCAAAAAGAGATCTTTACCAATCCTGTAACCCAGATTTCTTCTTACAAGCCCTTAAATGTTGATTCTGACTGGATCCTCTGGGTCGGCTACAGACCAGGCGTGCGGGACAACCCCGGAAGCACGGCCACAGAAGCTGTTCAGGACTTCCTTGGGCTTCGCGTGAAGCCCAACGAGGGCATCTATACTTCAAAGAGGTACTGCCTGAAGGGTGGCAACCTCTTTTTCGAAGACGCGGACCAGATTGCCCGCGAGCTTCTTGCCAATGACACGATCCAGCAGTGTAAGGTCTTTTCTCGAAAAGACTGGAATCCCGACAGGGGCGTAGGGATTATCATACCACGGGTAGAGCTGGATCACACACCCACAGTTACGGCCATTTCCATTGATACCGACGAAACGCTCATGCGTATTAGCAATGAACGGAACCTGGCGTTGAATCCGAATGACATCCCGACCATCCGCGCCTACTACCTCAGAGAGGATGTCCTTGCCCAGCGCCGGCAAGTCCAGCTTTCGGCGCCCACTGATGTTGAACTGGAATACATCTCCCAGGCCAGGAGCGATCACTGCAACCACAACACCTTCAGGGGCCTTTTCCATTATCGAGACCTGGCGACAGGCAAGAGCCAGGAGGTGGATAACCTCTTTGCCACGTGTATTGAGGCGCCCACGCTGGCCATTAAGAAGAAAAAGCCGTGGGTTGTTTCAGTCCTTTGGGATAATGCAGGGGTGGGGCGCTTTAACGATGATTACTATTACGTCATTACGGGTGAGACCCACAATTCCCCTTCCAATATGGAGGCCTATGGCGGGGCCATTACCGGGATCGTCGGGGTTTACCGGGACCCAATGGGTACGGGTAAAGGCTCTAAGCTGATTATGGGCATGTACGGATACTGCGTGGGACCTCGAGACTATGGTGGAGAGTTAACGCCCCGGCTTCATCCAAGACGCTTACTTGACGGCGTCATCGAGGGGGTCAGGGATGGCGGCAACAAGAGCGGTATTCCCACTCCTTTCGGACAGGTGTGGTTTCACGAAGGTTACCTCGGAAAGTGCCTGGTCTTTGTGACTGCCATGGCCCTCATGCCTGCTCTTGTCAAGGGAAGGCCCTGCGAGGAAAAAACCACGTCTGCCGGCGATCTGATAGTTATGTGCGGCGGCCGAGTGGGAAAAGACGGCATCCATGGCGTCACTGCGGCCTCTGAGGGTTTCTCGGCTCACACTCCTGCCGGTCACGTTCAGATCGGAGACCCGTACACCCAGAAAAAGATGCACGATTTTCTCTTGGAAGCCCGTGATGAGGGCCTCATTGTTTTTCTGACGGATAACGGTGGTGGCGGACTCTCATCATCCATCGGGGAGTCGGCCCGGTTCAGCAACGGTTGTGTGGTTGAACTGGAAAAGGTCCCATTGAAATACGAGGGGCTGGACCAATGGGAAATCTGGGTCTCTGAATCCCAGGAACGGATGACAGTGGCCGTTCAGCCGGAAGATCTGGAACAATTTATGGCCCTTTCGGAAAAACACGCAGTGGAAAGCACGGTCATCGGCCGCTATACGGACTCTGGAAAACTCCACATTACTTACGATGGCCAGACGTGTGCGTATGTGGATCTGAGTCTGCTTACCTCGCAGTTTCCCCAGTGGACCTTTGATGCAGAATGGACTCCCCCTGAGCTAAGAGGGCTTGTTGAGCCGGTCCTTGGTGAGCCAAGTGACGCATCGAGTTTGCTTCTCGCTCTCCTTTCCCGGCCCAACATTTGCTCAAAGGAATGGATCATCCGGCAATATGACCATGAAGTGCAGGGAACAAGCGTGATAAAACCGCTTGTTGGAAAAGATCGCGACGTAAACAGCGACGCGGCCGTTATCCGCCCCGTCCTGGATTCGCTTCGGGGACTTGCCGCAGCCCAGGCCCTGCTGCCCAATTATTCCCAGATCGATACTTACCACATGGTGGCCTGCACGATTGATGAGGCGGTGCGCCGAGTGGTTGCCGTGGGCGCTGATCCGGACCGTATCGGAGGCGTGGACAACTTCTGCTGGCCTTCGGTGCAGTATGCCCGAATAGATAACCCTGACGGCAAGTACAAGGCTGCCCAGCTCGTAAGAGCGAACTGGGCCTTGAGGGATGTCTGCCGGGCTTATGAGATTCCGCTTCTTTCAGGAAAAGACAGCATGTACGTGGACGGACATCTTAAAGGGCTATACGGCGAGACCCATAAGGTCTCCGCTTTTCCTACATTGCAGTTTTCCTGTACCGGCGTGGTTGAAGATGTCACGCGTTGTGTGACCATGGACGCCAAGTTTGCCGGAGACTTGGTCTATGTGGTGGGGGAAACCAGGAATGAGCTGGGCGCTTCCGAGTACTACGAACACTTTGGTTATGTTGGGCTCCACGTGCCCAGGCTGGAACCCGACTCTTGTATGAAGTGTTACAGGGCGCTGAGCCAGGCTATCAAGGAGGAATTACTTGCATCGTGTCATGGCATCTATCGCGGGGGGCTTGGAGTTCACCTGGCCCTGGTCTCCATGGGAGGAGGCCTGGGCATGGCGGTTGACCTGTCCGGGGTTCCGAGGGTGGGTGCAGAGCATGATCATGTAATCCTTTATTCAGAGACGCCAGGCCGATTCATTGTGACGATTGACCCCAAGGATCATTCGTCTTTTGAGTCCGTCATGGATGCCGTACCGTACGGCTGTGTCGGGACTATTTCCGAAGCGCCTGAACTTGTCATCAATGGGTTGAAAGGGGAGTCGCTCATCAACATGTCGGTCTCTGAGCTTAAGGCCGCCTGGCAGGGGCCGTTTGGGGAACTTGTGTAATAGATGCCGGATGCTAATGCAGTGTGTCAACAGTCCAGTGCACGATTTTGGCAATTTAACATATCCTGAAATCACACCAGATGGGTGAAGCGTATGAGCACATTAAGTATTTCGTCTTGCCATTTTGAGGCCCATAGTTTCTGTGACGAGCCACTGGGGCATGATCTTTCTGGTGCGGGCAAGTGAAGGGTGCCACATGACACAAGGTCATACCGACAAAAGAATGGTCCATGTGCTTGTCCTTGCGGGCTATGGCCTGAACTGCGACCATGAGACTGCCTATGCCTTTGAACTGGCCGGGGCCGTTTCCGCCCGTGTTCACATCAATGCCCTTATCTCAGGGGAAGTGGCCCTTGCAAACTACGATATCCTTGTATTTGACGGTGGCTTTAGCTGGGGCGACGACCATGGCGCCGGTGTGCTGGAAGCCGTGCGTCTAAAGTATAACATCGGCGAAGCGTTTCAGGTCTTCATCAGGGAAGGAAAACTCGTCTTGGGGATCTGCAACGGCTTTCAGACCCTGGTAAACTTGGGCTTTCTTCCGGGCTTTGATGGAGATTATGAGACCAGACGGGTAGCCCTCACTTTTAACGATTGCGGGAATTTCCGGGATGACTGGGTCACCCTTTCCGGAAATCCGGAATCTGCTTGTGTTTTCACCAAGGGGATCAACCGGCTGGAACTTCCCGTACGGCACGGCGAAGGGAAGTTTTACGGGTCAGATGAGATCATCCAGCGCCTCGTGGATCAACAGCAGATAGTTTTCAAATACGCCACACCGGCCGGCGAGGCTGCCCAGGGGCAATTCCCGTATAATCCCAACGGTTCTATCCATGACATCGCAGGGATATGCGATCCCACAGGCCGTATCTTCGGTCTCATGCCACATCCCGAGGCGTTTAACCACTGGACCAATCATCCTGATTGGACACGCACTAAGGCGTTGGTGAAGCGCAAGGGTCAGTCGATCAAGTCTGAGCTGACAGTGGGCTCCAAGATCTTCAAGAATGCGGTTGACTACATACAAGAAACGCACCTCTGAATCCGTTCTTCCAGGGGATGCGACCAGAAGCCTTAATGACCACATACGCCGTGCACACATCGCTTTTTGCCATTGCAGCCTGTGTTTTCCTCTTTGGGGCCACGGCCCTTGCCTCCCCGCCCATTGTTCATCACGATCTGGCGCTTATCCTTTATCCTGCT
The DNA here is from genome assembly GCA_016930875.1 of Deltaproteobacteria bacterium. Lineage (NCBI taxonomy): Bacteria > Pseudomonadati > Myxococcota > Myxococcia > Deltaproteobacteria bacterium. Next base: position 16,030 of record JAFGFW010000021.1, read on the forward strand.
TCACAGCGCCTGACAGGAACCGACACTCTGAAGGTGACTCCCGGAAAAGCCTCACATTTTTTGCTTACCCTTGCGGCTGATGCCCATGTGACCGAGGTCTCAATAGCCGGCAAGACCACACCATTTACCTTTGAAAACGGACGTCTTCGCATTCCCCTGGCACAGCATGCGGGAAGCGGTGAAGTCGCGGTCAGCGTTTCATACGAGGCGTTTTTCCGGGATAGTGTGCCAAAAGATCCCATCCACACCGAAGACCCGAGCTATGGAGTCACTGGGGTGATTTTACCTGAGGGGACTTTCCTGCTGCCAGGGGCCGGATGGTATCCGGACTTTCCCGGCAGCAGTTGTAGCTTTTTTCTGCGTGTCCAGGCTCCAGCAGGATATGAGGCAGTCACTCAAGGCAAGCGGCTGAACAGGGATACAGATGCAGGTGTAACCATTTCGATTTGGGATATTACACATGCCACAAAAGGGCTCGCCCTATCGGCAGGTCCGTATGTGATGCAAGAAAGAGAGGTCCATGGGATTCCCATATACACTTATTTATTTCCTGAAGATAGGCACCTTGCCGGACAGTACCTTGAAGCAACGGCCAGGTACCTGCGCCTCTACAGTAATCTTTTCGGACCTTATCCTTTTGAGAAATTCGCTGTGGTGGAAAACTTTTTTCCCACAGGATACGGATTTCCTTCTTACACTCTTCTGGGAAAAACGGTGATCCGACTTCCGTTTATCCTTGATACGAGTCTTGGGCACGAGGTGGCTCACTCCTGGTGGGGTAACGGTGTTCTGGTGGACTATGACCGCGGAAACTGGTGTGAAGGCCTCACCGTCTATGTAGCTGACTATTCATACAAGGAAAGGTCTTCTGCTGAAGAAGGGCGGGCCTACCGGCTGAAAGTGTTGAGGGATTATGCCACGCTGGTCCCTTCCGGAGAGGATTTCCCATTACAAGCGTTCACCGGTCGCATTAGTCCTTTGACGCGGGCTGTGGGCTATGGCAAGGGCGCCATGGTGTTTCACATGGCCCGACGTCTCGTAGATGATATGGCTTTCTGGGCAGGCCTGCGGGATGTCTTTCGAGAAAAATGTTTTCGCGTGGCCTCATGGGATGACTTTGCTGAGGCTCTGGGACATGCTGGTGGCCGCAACCTCAAGCCCTTTTTTTGCCAGTGGGTGACTCGGCCCGGAGCGCCAAAGCTGGCCCTGGAAGATGTGGAATTAAAGAAAGACAACCAGGGCTGGGAGGTCAGCGGCCGCCTGACCCAGAAGTCGCCTTACTACGATCTGGAAGTCCCCTTGAGGCTTGAGACTGATGGGGCGAGCATTGAGGCCAAAATCTCGTCAACGGGACGGGAAGCCTTCTTTGCCCTCAGTTCCAACGCTACCCCTCGAAGGCTTGTGGCGGATCCTGATGTGGACCTGTTTCGATACCTTGATCCGTCTGAGATTCCGCCTTCGGTCAACGGCATTAAGGGTTCGAAATCCCTGGTTGTCGTGGTTGCCCGAAGCCTTGCACCGGTAACCCGGGATGCTTCCAGGCTACTTCTGAAGGCCCTTGGCCAAGAGAAATCCCCCATGTTTCTTGAGGATGAAATATATCCTTCGCGCCTTGAAGGACACGATGTCCTTTATCTGGGAGTCCCGGAAGAGAAGGCCTATCTGTCGACTTTGCGCAAGGGACTGGCCCTGTGGCCGGATCGTTTCACCGTAGAAGGGGTGCGCTACCATGGGGAGGGGGATGTCCTTTTTGTTGTCCTTCCGAATCCACAGGATCGCCAACGGGTGATGGGCCTCTTTTTGCCCCTTTCTGCCAATGCCGTTCCCAAGGTGGCCCGAAAGATCCCCCATTACGGGAAATACAGCTATCTGGTTTTTCGCAAGGGCGTCAACCAGGCCAAAGGAACCTGGCCTGTGTCGGCGTCACCACTGATTCATGTGTTTTCACCTTGAAGCGCCCCGCCAATAGGGCGGATAATCGAAGGCTGATTTCGGTGCCTTACGGTGGAGAACCAGTGGAAATGGCAAAGGAGATCTTGTCACTTTCCCCAAAGGCATGTCATGTACCTGGAAAGTGCGGGGAGAGGTAAGAAAACACTATCAGTTTGAGTGAGAAACGGTAACCGTACTGCCTGGGTTTTTTGAGAAGTCGTGGGCAGTGGAATCCCCACGAATCCCCTATGTTGCAAGGGGATTTCGGGGGATTTTTTACAAGGAGCTCTCAATCGAAGAGCATTGCATCCTGGAGCCGGGATTGGACTTAATGGTCACACACATTTTCGCCCGTAACCAGGGTATTGCTAAAGTATTGCTGAACCAGCTCCTCAGGGGTCAGGTTGGGGGCGCCTGGCAGTACTTTTATTCCATTTTCTCCAAAAAGACTTAAGGCCCTTTGGCCCATACCTCCTGCAATAATAACGCTTACGCCCAGTTCGTGAAGCCAGATGGGGAGCACGCCCGGCTCGTGAGCTGGGGGCGTAAGGAGTTCTTTGTTTTTTATTTCCTTGTTTTCAACGTGGACAATGGCAAACTCTGCGGCATGGCCGAAATGGGCTGTCAGTTTACCTTCAGCTATCGGAACCGCAATCTTCATGTCAGTTGTCTCCCTTATATCCTTTATGTCCTTTTTCTCTTCTGATTTTCTCGGAGTCAGTTTAGTGACAGAGGCTTTTTTCTGGCTGCTTTCAGCGATCTTTGCGACAATTTCGTTGTAGGCCTTTGTCATCTCTGAATCAGGATATTTTTCCAGGTAGGACTCCCCTGCGTCAGCACACTGTACCATTTTCGTGTCAAAGGGTATCCGACCCAGGAAGGGGACATTCATGGCCATGGCAGTTCTAAAACCACCACCAGTGCCGAAGATATCGATGGCTTTGCCGCAGTGGGGACACACAGAACCGCTCATATTTTCTATTAGTCCAAAGACCGGCATCTTAACTGTTTTGCAAAAATTGATCGATTTTCTCACGTCGGCCAAGGATATCTCCTGAGGCGTTGTCACAATGATGGCCTTGCAACCAGGGATAGTCTGGGCAATGGACAGCGGTTCATCCCCTGTACCGGGGGGTGAATCGATAATGAGATAATCAAGTCTTTCCCAATGGACATCAGAAAGGAACTGCCGGATGACATGCATCTTTAAGGGGCCCCGCCAAATAACGGCTTCGTCTTGATCCTGAGTCAAGGATTCAATGGAAATCACTTTCAGGTTTTCCGAATAAGGCTTGGGCACCATTCGATTATCTCCGCTGATCTCAAGAAGTCCCTTGAGACCGAGCATCCTGGGGATATCAGGACCGTGGAGGTCTACATCCATCAAGCCGACCTTGGCCCCCTGTTTTGAAAGGGCCACAGCCAAATTGGCCGAAACGCTTGTCTTACCCACACCCCCCTTGCCGCTCATAACCAGGAACTTATTTTTGATAATACTCAGGGTTCCGTGGATTAGCTGATCTTGTTGAGCCGTGTCTGCAGCCTGTTTGGAACCAGAAGAACTACTCTTTTTGGACTCACTCATAAACTTTCCTCCTGTAGTGTGTTTTCGGTTAGCCTGTTAGCCCGTTAATGTTATGAAAACGTTGGGAGTCCGGTAAACCGGAAAACGGGCTAACGGGCTAACCGAATATTTCCCTCCTGTATCAGCGATGTATAAAAAAACTCCGTCGTTCGCTGCAATATAAGTATTCCTGGGCTTGATTGCAACCCCGGAAATTCTTGATGCTGTCACTTCATGTCATTGCGAGTCCGCCGCGGGCGGACGAAGCAATCTTGGGGGGCCTGGAATGGATGGCTTTGTCGTCCCGCCCCAGGCAGGACTCCTCGCAATAACCTCTACTTGAAGTTTCATTGCGTCGTCGAATTTGTGAAAATGCATACCTGGCCTAAACCCAGTGACCTTCCACATTGGGTCCCTCTACGGTTTCCAATTGACCGCTTTTGTACTGGGTAATGGCATCCATCACGCGTCCCTTGGCGCCTGTCACCACCTTGATGCCTGCGGCATTCAAAACATCAAAGGCCTTGGGGCCGCAGTTGCCGGAAATCAGCACATCGGCGTTCTGATCTACGACGGTTTTTGCCGCCTGGATACCTGCGCCCTGGGGAAGATTCAGGTTTTGTTTGTTCTCCACAGCCTCATACGCGAGTGTTTCCGGATCGACGATCAGGAAGTACTGGGCCCTTCCAAAGCGGGGATCCAGGTCTGAAATCAATTCATTTCCAGTAGACGTAACAGCTATCCTCATTGGTGATGATACCTCCTTGTTATTTTTCGCAGCATCGCTTGGGATTCTCACAGGGCGAAGACTGCCCGCAGCACAAACTTCCATCTCCGGCCCCGCGGCCGGCGCCCGAATACTCGGCCCCCTTCATGACATAGGCAACAGAAGAACTCATTACCTTTTCGGCCGGTTTTCCGCACTCCGGACAGGTATTGGATGACCCTTCTTGAAGGGACTGCAATCTTTCAAAGCTATGGCCACAGCCCGTGCATCGATATTCATAGATTGGCAAGTGACATTCCTCCCTTCTCTATTAATGCTCAGCTTGTTTCAATACCTCCATCAACTCATCGGCCCGATTGTATCCGGCAACCTTCACATCAACCGCCTTAACGCCCTCTGTCTGTTCAACAGCAGTCTTTATGTCATATGCCAGCTTAAAGGCCAAGGGACAAACCGGAGAAGACGGCCGAAATGTCAAGTAGACCTTGCCGGCAGGGTCTACCGAAATGTCTCTGACCAGTTTCATACGCATGATGTCGAGATTGGTGCCAGGGTCAATCACGCCCCTTAAGGCCTCTTCTATCTTCTCTATGATCGTCATTGAGGATTTCCAGGTTGATAGTAGATTGCAGAGCCCTTTTTTGCGACCCTGAGTTTTTCATTTTTTACCAAGGGCTCGATGTACTTCAGGATTTCATTCTTGTGCACATTTAGTCCGGAAGAGATGTCGTCGAGCGTGCAGGGCCGCCTTGCTAGCAAGCTCAACAGGTCTTTCTCAATGTTGGTTTTCCCCGTGTGCTTTTCAGAATCCCTGAACGGGGCGATGACTTCAGCCTGATCCCCTAATATCTCGCAAAACCTGCCCAGCTTTTCTGCAGAGACCTGCCGTGCGTAGGTTTCTGCAGACGGGCGGACCGCCGTGTTGACTTGGATTTTTTGGGGATGAATTTTGTCAATCCAATGTTTGAATTGTAGGGCATCGGTCTCGGTTGCATTGATGCCGTCCAGGATAAAGACCTCAAGCCAGATAGCCCCCGCATATTCATTGCGAAAGGTCATCAGCCCGTTGACCATGGCGTCGAACTGTATGTCAGGGTGGGGCCGGTTAATGGCTTCAAACCCTTCTTGATTATGGGCGTCCAGGGAAGGCAGCACCACATCAGCCTCTATGATCGATTCACGGACCCGGCTGTCTGCCAGAAGGGAGCCGTTGGTCAATACAGCCACGGGAATCTGTGTGTGTTTCTTGATATCGCGAATCAACAACCCGATGTCACTATTCAGCGTCGGTTCCCCTGAACCTGCCACGGTGATGTAGTCTGCACGCACACCCGCTTTCAGCTTTTGACATGCCTGGTCCAGGATTTTGTCAACCGGCAGGTACGGCTTTCTTGCTATGATCTTTTTTGGGGTTCGTCCGAGTTGGCAATAGATGCAATCGTACGAACAGACCTTATAAGGGACCAGATCAACGCCCAAGGACAAGCCTAATCTGCGTGAAGGGACTGGGCCGTAAACAAATTTTTCTGTCATTTATAATAAGCGTTCATAGGTTCAGGGTTACCATTTGTGATAACTCACCCGTTGTTTTGACGGGATAAAAACCAAAAAGACCAGAAAGCCTTCCTCATGCCCTCTATCCTGATGTCCCGTCAAACAAAAAGTCCTCAACCCGGCGCCACAGTTCCTTGACGGCATCAGATACCTTGCCGTCTGAAAATTCGACAACGCTTTTGCCGGCAACCATGGCATGGGTGACGGCCGTATCATAGGGGATACGACCAACCAACTCGATCTGATTGTCGTTACAATAAGTTGCAATCCGGTCCGACATCTCCTCGTTCAGGTCGAATTTGTTGACACAGGCGAGGGTCGGAATCTTGAAATGGGCAGCCAGGCCTGCAACCCGTTCAAGGTCGTGCAGACCCGACAAGGTCGGCTCGGTTACAATCAGGACCACGTTCGTGCCGGTGATGGAGGCGATCACCGGGCAGCCTATGCCCGGAGGACCGTCCAAAATAATGGTGTCAAGACCTTGCTCTTCAGCCAGTACCTTGGCCTGGTTTCTAACCAGGCTCACCAGCAGGCCGGAGTTCTCCTCTGCGATACCCAGTTTGGCATGGACCATGGGACCGAGCCGCGTTTCCGAAATATACCACTTGCCGCATATCACCTGTGGAAAGTCGATGGCCTCAACCGGACAGAAATAAACGCACACGCCACAGCCTTCACAGTCTATCTTGTTGACAACGAAGTCCTGGCTGATGGCATTGAACTGACACCGATCCAGACATTCCCCGCATTCGATGCAGGTCTCCGGATCTATTTTAGCGACTCGTCCTCCCCTGAAGTCTTCCTCATGCTTTATGTCCGGGGCGAGAATGAGGTGGAGGTCCGCCGCATCCACATCACCGTCGGCCAGAACCTTATTCTCGGCAAGGGCCGCAAAAGAGGCCACCACGCTTGTCTTTCCGGTGCCTCCCTTGCCGCTTATGATCGTAAGTTCTTTCATCCAATCAATCCCGCTATTTTTTCGTAGACGGCTCGAAACCGATCCTTCATCTCAGGCATTATCTCTACCATCATGATTCCACGGGAATAGGCCTCGGCAACCTTTCTGTCATCTGGAATTTCCATCAAGATCGGTATGTTTTCTTTTCCGGCATACTTGTTAACACCATCATCTCCCACATCGCAGCGGTTTATGATGATGCCAACGGGAATTTCCAAAATACGCACTGCCTCAACAGCAAGCTTTAGGTCGTTTAAGCCAAAAGGCGTAGGCTCGGTCACCATAATCGCAAAGTCCGAATGCTTCAGGGTAACAATGACCGGACACGACGTGCCGGGCGGGGCATCGATGATGGAGATCTTTTCAGGAGCGATGTGTTTTTTTACTCGCTCAATGAGGGGCGGGGACATGGCCTCACCAACCCGCAAACGGCCATGAACGAATTCAACATGGCCGGACCTCCCGCTTTCCAGTACCCCGAGTTCGCGGCCCTTTTCGCTTATGGCTTCCGTTGGGCAGACCATCATGCACCCTCTGCAACTGTGGCAGAGTTCGGGGAAGGTCAGGACCTTTTTCCCAATGACAGTGATGGCGCTGAACTGACAGATCTCGCCGCACTTGCCGCAAAAATCGCACTTGTCAAGATCTACTTCCGGGACAGGTGTTGTCACCGTCTCAGTGTGGTTTATCTCAGGTTTCATGAAAAGGTGGGCATTCGGTTCTTCCACATCGCAATCCAAGAGCTGCACATCTCCGTTCAGTGACACAGCCAGGTTGGTAGCGATAGTGGTCTTGCCCGTGCCGCCTTTTCCGCTGGCAATGCAAATAATCATATAACCTATTCCCGCGTCATTGCCGTGCCGCACTTGGGGCACTTTTGTTCAAAGCAAGGACTTCCAAGCTGATGGGGAGATTTTTCGCCACAGCTGGGGCAAACGCAGTTTCCCCCGGGGCCTGCTGCAAAGCCGCCGCCTTTTCCGCGACCCCCAGCGCCTTGACCCATTCCTCTGCCTGTTCCGGGGCCCTGACCTCTTGGGCCTGTTCTGTCTCCTCTTGGCATGTCTTCTCCTTCAACTAAATTGCTCAGCGATCTTATTCGCCTTCGCCGGAATACCCTGCAGCGCACCGTTGCCCAAGCTATGGCGCGTCGGCGACTTGCTGCAGGGATGAAAGGCAAGGCGAACTACGGCGAAGTTACGCTTTGATACCCCGCAGCTTGCTGCGGGGAGCTTCATTTCCGAGTTTCCAGTTCTTTGATCCGCCGCTGGATTTCTTCCATCTGTCCACGTAGAACCTCGGCATCTTCCTTGAGATATGAAAGCTCTTCTTTCCTCGTGGACTTTGATCCAGATGCCATGGGGGATGAGGCCTGTAGACCACGTCCCATGCCCATGCCACGACCGCCTCCCATGCCACGACCGCCTCCCATGCCGCGACCGCCTCCCATGCCGCGACCGCCTCCCATGCCGCGACCCATGCCCATGCCGCCACCTGCACCAAAGCCGATTCCAGGGACTTGCTGAGGCGAGGGGCTCGGTGGTTGGTTGACATAGGCCTGCATGCCGGCATGGTTCTCGGCGTTGGGCTTATCTGTTGGTTGCAATTGCCTGCTCTTGTATTGCCCGGCGGCCTCGCGGACTGTTCCGGAAACGCCGGTTATCACATCAAGGCCCGCTTCTGAAAGGACCTCGTAGGCATTAGGCCCGACATTACCAGTAAGGATTGCCTTTGCTCCCTTATCAGCTACGACCTTGGCCGATTGTATTCCCACGCCACCCCCTTGCGTCAGGTTTGCATTTGGCACTGCCTCGAAACTCATGTCATCGGGATCCAGAATCATAAAATACTGACATCTGCCGAATCTGGGGTCGACCACTGAGTCAAGGTCGGGCCCTGTTGATGAAATGGCTATTTTCATAGTTGGTCTTCTCCCTCAAACGCTTCTATTCGATCTCTTCGACATTTTTGCCGGCATTTGGCCCAGGGCTGGTGACAAAGATGTCTGTAATCTTTAGCACAAGGGCCGATTTTGCTGTCAAATCAGGCTTTTCAGCTTTAACCATCTCAACAGCCATGTCGTGAATCTTGCCTGATGTTTCAATCCTTGGCGTTCCTTTGAATTGGTAGCCTTTGCGGGGTTTGACATCCCAATCCCATACGGAGATGGCCATAATGGGGTTTTGCTGAATATTTTCGAAGGTTTTCTTCATAAAAATGTCAGCCAACATGATCTCATCATCAGAAAGGATCTTAACAAAGTGTATCGGAACCACGTTTGGGATCCCATCCTTGGTGCAAGTTGCTACGGCATAACCCCTGGTTTTTTCCATGACATCTTTCATTTCCTGCGTTAGTTTTGCCATTTTGCGCCTCCTTTTTTGGTTTCTTTCTATCCCTTTTCCCCTACTCGGTGGAACTCGTCATGTCCGCATGACGGACATTGTTGCGGTGACCCTGTAGCAGGCGGCTCTTCCCACCAGCATTGGCAGCCATCACACAAGAAGACTCGGTTGACCAAGGTGTCCACTCTTTCATAGTTGCCACCGTCCACACTGATCGCCTTGCCGTGTATTAAGGCGTCTGCCACAATCTTTCGGGCCTGTTCAATAATACGTCCAAATGTTGCCCTCGACACCCCCATCTGTTTGCCCGCTTCTTCGTGAGACATGTTGAGGAAATCAGCCAGTCTCAAGGCCTCAAGTTCATCCACGGTCAACTGGACCTGCTCCAGTTCCATCATGGGGACACCCCGTGGTTTGAAATAGTTTATTTCAGGGTCGATCTCTACAAGACGACTTTTAAGTGGTCTTACCATGATGGCACCGTTATGAAATCGTTCCGCGATCCTAATTAACCGGACACAACTGGAACAGTAATCGTTATGAGTATATGCCAAAAACTACTTTAAGCACCCGAGTGGGGGTTGTCAAGACAAAATCGCTCCGTGACAAAATCGCTGCGCGATTTTGTACAGCGCGGCGTTGGCGCTTCAAACAAGGAGTGCCTACCGAAATCATTGCGTATCAGATTGAGTTCGGTCCCCAAAATGTCTCTTTAGTACCAGGATATGCCGTGGCCGGATTGCCGTCATTGTGAAGCCTTCAGGTAATGGACAAATTGCCGGAGGCTCAGGGTGGAAAACCGGTCGAATTCGGCAAACATCTCGAGACCGGGTACCAGGGCCTTCACTACAGGTATGTCCAGATCCTTTCTCGTCAGGTTGACATAAATGGGCCGGTAGCCGTTTATGACCAAAAGCCTTTCCAAAAGCCTCAGGTCCTGGCTGATGTCCCCTGACGAATAATCCGGAAGGTGGTCAAGCTTTATGGTCTTTAGACCCTCAGGCTTTGCCATTGAGGAGAACCACGAGGAGTGGAACGGCACTTCGATCAGGGCTGACACAGCGGCCCTTCTCGCGTCGAGATGGGCTGCGCATCCTTTGAGGATTTTTCCTTCAGGGCCAACAATGAAAGCTTTGTAACAGGGAACGCCCAACTCAGACGTGATGTCCAGGAATTGGATCCGGACACCCCCCTTTGTGCAACGTTGGGAAATGCCCCTTACTTGAGGATCGTCATAATCCAGCGAGAAACACCTCTCGCGGGAATAGGGCATAATCCTTTCCCCATCTCTTTCTATGACCTCAAGCAAACCATTCAGCTTGGCCTCCTCAAGGGTATTTCCCGAGGCAAGACCGGTGGAGGGTACGCCGGTTGTGAGGCTTATTTCATCAAGATTGCAGAACAGAAACACTATTTGGGCCGGCACATAGGCCGGATGTGCCCCCTTTTCATCCACACTTTCACCGGAAATCCAATAGAGAGGCTGGTTTTCATAGGGCGCCTCAAGACACATGTCGTTGGGGTCTAACACCTCAGAAGATCCTTTTTTCAAGTCTTCATAACGCGCATGAATCAATAGGTGGCCGTGTTTGTAATGGAGAGCCCTTTCAGAGTCAAAACCGGCAAAGGCCGAGCGCCTTTCAACTATTTCCATCAAGCACGAAGCCTTTGCCTGGTCAATATTGAGTCCCTTACCATAGCTCGTCTGGGTGCCGTTCAATTGCCAATGGTTTCTCCCCACGGACACGCTAACATGAAGATGCCACGGTATCTGAATGGCGTAAGGACTGAGGCTGCCCGGAGTTTTCATTTCCGGGCCCATCCTAAGGTCAACGGCTTTCAGCGCCTCCACGGCCTTTCGCGAGGTTTCCGCGGGATTGAATCCAGCCGCGGCGTCTCCTCTGGATATTGCCGGCGCGCGTTGACGCAGCAGGTCTGTGATGGGGACCACTCTCTTGTGCCAGGCATCCATTGTCTCACGATCAAAGAGAATGGGATGCTGTAAATCCTTTGGGAGGCTTGCCGGTTTGTGCCGGAGGATGTTTTCGGAAAACAGCTTGAGCCAGTAGGCTTTTTGGTCGAGGTCTTTTCTCAAGGACCAGTTGATATAGATCAAGGGTGTATTTCTTGCCAGGCTTTTAATGTCAGTTTTGCGGAATTCATTTTTCAAGGCACGCAATCTGTCGTTCAGGATGCAGGCTTCATACATCAGTGCCATAAGGTGGGGGTCGTCGTTTTTACCCCTTTCTATCAATTGGCGAGTCAAGTTTGGCCCGAAGGTTCCTGCCAGGTGCAAGAGATACTTATGCAAAAACTCATCGTTGGGATGTTCCCGGATGTAGTCAAGGCCGTCTTCAAAATCAAGATCCTTAACGGGCATGGGTGCAAACCATCCGGTCCCCAACTCTGTGCCCAGATGTTCGAGTTCATATCTCATGATGTGACGGGAGGTAAACACTTACTTCGGATAAAGTAAAGCGCTGGTCTTGTCAACACTGATTGGTCGTTGACAGCCATGCCGGATCTTTGTTATCAAGACAAGATTAAATCCAGTGAGGGAGGATCATGTTGGATTTTTCAAAGACTTTCGAGAAATACGAGGCCCTGGTTTCCGAGGCTGACAAGATTTTTAAGGCCGTGCAGGAAAGCCACGGGGATTGCGTGCGCTGCGAGGTCCATTGCTGTGACTGCTGCTATGCCGTGTTTGATCTCACGCTTGTCGAATCGGTCTATATCAACTACCATTTCAACAAATCGCTCGCCAGGAAAGAGCGTCGTCCGATTATCAGACGGGCCGAAAAAGCAGATCGCAAATATTATCAGATCAAACAAAAGCTTCAGAAAATGTACATAGACAAGGGAAAACCTCCTGAAGAGGTATTTTCGCAGTTGGCCCAGGAGCGAGTACAATGTCCCCTTCTCAATGACAAGGACCTGTGTGACCTGTATGCCCGGCGGCCCATTACGTGCAGAGTCTATGGCATTCCGACCTCGATCGGGGGGGCTGCCCATATTTGCGGAAAAGCCGGTTTTAAGGAGGGGGTCGCCTATCCCACGGTCAATCTCGACAATATGAATGACCGCCTTTTTGAGCTGTCTAAAGAACTTCTTGATGAGATTGGATCAAAGAACTCAAAGATGCATATGGGGCTTGTGCCTGTTTCAGTGGCCTTGATGACTGACTATGACGAACAATATTTTGGGGTTTGATTGAGGAGGTACCCATATGCGGAAACTGTCCCCTGAAGAGGAAGAAAGAAAGAAATTCATTTTTGACAGCATGTCTCCCAGGCGGCAAAAGCACATCCTCAAAAAAGAAGGCTACGACGAATGGGATCCCTTTATTGAGCCAAAAGATCCCATTGATATGCGTACGGCGAAGTCGAACCATACAGCCATTCAGTTGGCCAGGGAATTCCTGGCTACCTGGGACACGCAAGAATATAGCAATGACTTCGGCCAGGGGGTCTGGGAAATCTGTCTGGGAATCATTAAGGACGACGACCGGTATAAGGGTATGTACGAATTTTCCTGTTGGTACCGGGAATTGCTGAAAAAACAGGGTCAGGCGTGACCGGAGGATGCCGTCATCTACAGGTGTTCACTTAAACCCGACAAACATAGGCCCAACAAATACGCTGAAAATGTCGTCTTGGTCAAATCCGCAATCTATACTGTTTTCAAGGCGTGAGCCGCAAATTCGCAATCCTATATGTCTGCCCATTTTCTCTTCATTCATATCAACCTGTTAGCTCCCATTGCGTCTCCGGATACCATCCCCATATCCGAGGCCACAATACTTGCCCATTTGAAAAACCACGGGTTCACCGGAGAGATCCTGGGGGACTTTGCCGACAGCCCCCTGAAACCCAGGGTTTTGGCAAAGGCCATCCACACGAACCAACCGCTTGTCATCGGCTTTACTGCTTACCAGGAAAACATAGAGCAGATAAGGCTCTGGGCCCGGTTTGCCAAGAAGTTATCCCCTGCTGTCAAGATCATTATCGGAGGGCCTCAGGTAACCTTCATGCCAGGCGAGGGCTTGAAACATATGCCGGAGATCGATTTTCTTTGCAGGGGCGAAGGGGAGGATGTCATGTTGGGTCTTGCGCAGGCCCTTACAGAGGGGACAGATATCAGCGCTGTCCGGGGGCTGTGTCTCCTGCAGGAAGATGAAATCATTGAGACCGGTGTGGCACATGGCGCGAAAGACCTCGATACGTATGCCTCTCCGTATCTGATGGACCTGATCGATTTGCGGCACAAGCAACGGGTGGTGATGTTAACCTCACGGGGATGCTCCTACCAGTGTGCCTTCTGTTACACTCCAAGAGCGAGCGGCGGCAGGGTCAGATTTTATTCGCCGGAGCGGATTACGGCGGAGATGAAACACCTCAAGTCCAAAGGTATCACGGCATTTTGGTTTGCTGATACGAATTTTTCCGTTTCTCGAAAGCGTCTGGTCACCCTTCTTGAGGCCATCATTAGAGAGGCGCCGGGGATTAGCTTCTGGTGCCAGACCAGATACGATCTTGTTAACCGTGAACTGCTATCCTTGCTCAGCCGCGCCGGCGCCGATAATGTGGCCTACGGACTTGAGTCGGCGAACCCTGCAGTTCTTGAAAAGATTAAGAAACCGATTGATCTGGAGCGCCTTTCGGAGGTTATTCGCCTGACCCAGGAGGCCGGCATGAATGTGGAACTCTTCAGCATGTTTGGTCTTGCCGGGGAAAGCATTGACCAGGCGCTGGGCACCCTGGCATTTGTAAAAAATAACCGGGTGGCCGTCGAAGGGAACTCCATATCCCAGCAAGCCCATCTTTTTTTCGGCACCCCCATGAGTGATGACCCCGCAGGATACGGTATCCGTCCTTTTCGCTACACACGACCTGCTTACTTGAGTGTATGCAGAGACTACGAGACCGATACCATGTCGGCTGATGAAATCCGACGTATGAGTCTGATATGGAGGTTAAACCGTAACGATCTTGCCGAAGATGTGCGGGCAGGCAGAAATCTTTTCCACAGGGCCGCATTTATTACTCAAAACCGCAGCGCCCTGACGGATCGGCCTGAGGCCACCTGTTTGCTGGCCCGCATATATCTTGCCCTTGAAGAATATGGAGCGGCTCTGGATTGCATGAGGCTTTTGGACAAAGACTTTCCCGGAAACCCGGCTGTTAAAGAGCTTCTGCAAGGCCCCTTTTTGTGTTTCAAGGTGAGCCGGGAGACGGCCCGGCCCGGATTCAGGGTGATATACGACTGCCAGGGTAAGGCTGATGGCAGGGTGGTGCCTCTAACATGCGCCAGGTTTCAGGAAGCGATACTTGGCAAGGAAACGCTCTTGCCGGAATTCGAGAAGCGCCTTGTGGGTATGGGGCCGGGGGAGTACGCACGATTTGACATGACCTTTCCGGTTGCCTATGGGCAGAGGGATCTGGCCGGCAAAGTCGTCACCTTTCGAGTTCACGTGCATCACACCATGGAACCGATGACAGTAAAAAACTACCAGGACCTGGATGAGGAGACATTGCGTAACGCATACGCGTTGGAGGATACGCAAGCATTGCGGCAACACAATATCGACCTTTTTTACAAGACGCTTCGTGGAGCCACGATAAAGGGCGTGATGCCTGAGATAAGCGATGCTTTGATGCTCATAAACCTTTATCTTAAGCTTGGATTTGTGGACCCGGCGACCGTTCTCACCAAGGGACTTCCGGGAAATCCAGTAATCCGGTCCCATGCAGCCCATATATTTCGTGTGAATGCCAAGCCGGAGAAGGCGCTGGAGATACTGAACGAGACAGGAGAAGACGGACCGAGGGCAAGGTTGGTCCGGGCACAGACCCTTTTTGATTTGAACAGACTGGAAGAATCCGAGGCGATTGCCAAGGACTTGAATCTGCCGAACAATATCCAGCTTGAGGAGCTTCGGGTAAAACTCGCTGCCAGGCTAGGCCTGTCCGTGGAAACTTATCTTGACAGGGAGGAGAGGCTCCTGGATGCAAAGACGCAGGCGATATTGTGAGGCCAAGGGGCTCCTCAACCGCCAGAAATTCTGAGACGTTCGCTCAGCGGACGGACTTTGAGTACTTAAGCTTCACAAAGACGAAGGCACCCAGGCCGCTCCTGTAGGCCGGACGGCCGCCCAGGACTCTGTGATCACCGGGGTGGTAGCCGTCAAGGTATCTTATTTCATAGTCCTTGTCGGCTTCCATGTCCAATGCCTTATCCCAATCGTCATCACAGGCACAGGCAATGGCTTCCATCAAAGCGTCTCCGAGATTGTGTCCGGTCACGTCATAGACGCCAACGGCTCCGCAGGGGCAAAGCCACTTGAAAAAGTCCCCTTCGCGTCTGGGGTCTACTTCCGGGGGTCTCCCGAAGGCCTGTCCGCAGAAAGGGCAGCGCGGTTTCTCTGATTCTCTGTAGGCTGGGGACAAGGTGGACATCTTAGTTTGAAAGATTAGGAAATTTGAAAATTCGTATTTCTTTCGGATTTGCGGGTGACGCCTTGAAAACAGCACGATATTCGGATTTGCGGCTGCCGCCTTGAGAACAGTACCGATTTATGATGCAACCTTAGGCCGTGCCTTATGATCCAAAATCTAAAACAGATAATATACAACACAGTCATCGAAGCCAACAGAAAAATGACCCCCGGTGAGGTCGAAAAGGCTGTTGCCGGTATCAGTGGTATCGACAGAAAGACTGTCAGGCTTGCTATCAAGGATTTGGTCGGTCTGGGGGAGCTCAGCTACACATATCTTTATGGCACCAGCTTCTTGGAAAAATCATTTGACAGGCCGGTGCGGATTTCCAAAAGGATTGTGATCAAGCCGCCCGGCAAGGCGTACCGACCACAACCGGAAGAGGTGGTAATCGATCTGGCAGCCGGAGCAGCTTTTGGAAATGGTGCCCATCCAACTACCTGTCTGGCCTTGCAAGCCTTGGATTTTGCCTTAGGTGATAAAATTGAGTCACAGCGCAAGCCCTCCGTGACAGGGTTAGATGTCGGGACAGGCACGGGCGTGCTGGCTATTGCATTGGCTAAACTGGGTGTTCAAGAAGTCATTGGCATTGACATTGATGCCTGTGCCATATCCGAGGCAACGCAAAACGTCTGCTTGAACAATCTTGCTGCACGAGTTGCCATCTCGAACGCGCCATTGGAGGACCTCAAGACGTGCTTTTCCGTTGTTGTGGCCAATTTGGCTTACCCAACGCTCAGGAGGCTATCATCCCTTCTATCAGAAAAGATGGAGCAAAATGGGGTTTTGGTTCTTTCAGGTTTCAAGGAGCCCGCATCGAAAGATCTTGGAAAAACCTATGCAGAACAAGGCCTCAGATTGATCCGGGAAGAAACAGACCGCGAATGGGTCTGTCTTGTGTTACGTAAGTCCTGAACCACATATTGCCACTTCATGCAAAAAAACTCTGCATTATCTTGCCAAATTCTTCTCCACGCCACGCAGTGGAAGGTCTTGTTGCTTCAGATACGAGAATGTCTTGTCTTAAGAAAGGTAGAAAATCAGAAACCCGTGGGATAATTACTCTTACCACCGGGAAATTCAACACCGGATGGGTGTGGTCTAATATTATACAATCGGTATCGAACAGTTTACATATCCTTTTGAGTTCCTCAATCTCGCCAAGAACATCTTTGATTTTCATGTTCTTATAAGTTGTAGTTTCTCCTTGTTCAAGAAATGAGATGTCTTTTAGAGAAATACTGCATTTCATCAGCAAGTAATGATCATTAACGTGAGACCTGTGGACAACTGGTCTATCCAACTGTGGACGGGGAGCTAATAGAGTTTCCCGGCCTTGCATGCTTTCCGTAAAGCACCTTGTCAGACCTTCGTCCAGATTGAAAGACACGCCCGGTATCAATATTCTATGTTCCAGGCGATCAGGGCGCAGGTTGTTGTTGATGAAGAGAACGCCTATGGCGGGCAACAGTCCGTCAAGAGAAAGATCCTTAATTATCATATCAACATTGTTTTCCTGATAGAATCTAATCATGTCCCTTATGGCTGGATTGTCCACGGAATCCAAATCAATTGAGGGAACTGTTTTTTCGGGTTTGATTACTTTTATTTGGACATGACGTTCAAATATTTCACATGTGGCCTGAATCATCGCCTCTTCGATTGTATTTCCCGCCGCCATCCCGTTAGACCCGTGAATATATGCAATAAAATTGGCCGGAACCTTCACTGTCTCTTTATGGACTATTGAAAAACCGTCAACCCAATGACTGGCCATTCTGCTGTTCTTGATGTCCTCAATGTCTCTGCCTGTCAGATGACGTTCGTTGGCCAGCAAGGTTTCTATCCTTAGGGGATTGTCCAAATCGTCCTGGTGGGCGTGTACATATCCCCCCATCCACTCAGAATTTAGAAACCTGTCAGTTGCTTCGTTGTAAAGGGCGGGAGCGTTAAACCTTACCTGTTCTTCAAAAACCGGATAGAACAGCCCGGCGCTGAGCCGTTCAGCCAGTTCTGCATAGGCGCTGGCCTCCGCAAGCTCCGGGGTGATGCCTTTTCCATTACAGACGATTCTGATTGAATCAATCCATGTCCGCCCCCAATAGATAGTGTCCGACACCCGAAAGGCGGCGTATCCAACGTCGAGCCCCAATTTTCGTAACCCGTCCTTTATTCTGTGAATTGTATTGGACGGAATGTCGCATTTGCCATACTCGTTTCTGACCCGATTCTGAAATTCCATTCAGACTCTTACTCCCGAGGATAGAATGATACAGAACTCCCTTTTTTGTGCGGTAGTATACGGAGATATGGCCTTGTGTGTCAAGGTTGATGAAGTCGTAAAAAGTCGTCACTCCGGTGAAAACCGGAGTCCAGAGCCTTTGTAACTTGCTGAATAAACTGGGTTCCGGCTTTCGCCCGCCTGCGGGCCAGAGCCTATGGCGGAGAGCCCGGAATGACAGTCCGCCGGAGGCGGATTTCGACTTTTTACGAGACCGTCAGGGTCAAAGGGGCCACAATATGTACCGCTTTTGGATTGGGTTGTGGCTTCATCCGTTTCATTGATGCTTCACTGCTCTTGACAGGAGAGCAGTGTTGTAATATACGAAACTGATCTTTTGGAATTGGCATAATTACCGTGTAAAAAAAAGTTCTGCGAACGGAAGGGGGGGTGCGCGTTTTCGGCAGGAAGCATATCGTATGAAGAGGAATTATCTTCTTTTGAGTCCGCCGGAGGCGGACGTTATATAAAATCGCAGAGCGATTTTATGAAGCGATTTTATTGAGGAGGTGTGCAGATGGCAGACTATTACATCAATGTCTTCTTGGATGATGCAAAACTCAAGCAGGTTGAAGATGCCGGGTTGACCGACAAGATTCAAGAAATAGATGGCAAGAAAGCGATTCAGGTAGAGGTCAACAAGAAGGAACAAAAGAAGCTTGTGAAAGGCTTCCCGGAATTAACCTTTGATTCTTCGAATGCCGGCGTACTTCCAGAAAACGGAGAGAATATCTTGATGGGCTTTATAACGGATAATAAGAGCCTGGACATCATGAAGTATGCAATTATACAGCTTTACAAGCCTCTTGCTGGAAGGGATATATCCGGAAGGGGCACGGGGGCGCGTTAGTGATGTGCAACGATGAAACTCTACAATCCTTTTGCAGGCAAGGCGCCTCGTTCGATTTTAACGAGGGCTCATGTCATTGAATAATTTGCAGGTGGTATGCCGGCTTCTATGAAGAACATGCCACTTAAGGAGGGAATGGGCCCTTGGACTTATTCCCTCCTTTTTTGGCCCGTTTAGTTGGCAAAAGCGTCAACGAGCCAAACGGGCTCAATGGGCAGACCGGTCCAACGGCTCAATGGGTACACAGGCCAAAGGGGAACTTTGTGAAAGAACCAAAAACAACCAGAGAATATATTGAGGAACAGGTACGGACACTTGCCAAGAGCCCAGAGTGCGGCACCACGCATTATAACCTCGCCGTGGGCCTGATCGCTGAAGGTAAGTGGAATGATGCTGTGGAAGAACTTATGGCAGCCGTAAATGAATGCCCCACCCTTGGAGAGGCTTACGTGGCGCTGGGTGGCATCTCTTTGCATAAGGGAGACTTGAACGCCTGCATCAGGTATAATAAGCAGGCGATTGAGGTCAGGCCAAAATTTGCCCAACCCTATGGAAATATTGGTTTTGCCTATGTGCAGAGGGGTGAACCGGAGACGGCGGTTGATTTCCTGGAAAAAGCGGTCTCCATTAACCCAGAGTTTATCCAGGCCCACAGTACCCTTGCAAGCGCCTATATCATGCAGGGCAGACTGGACGATGCCATTGCTGCTGCCAACAGGGCCCTGGAGCTTGATGCCACCTTTGCGGTTGCCCACAACAACCTTGCCCTGGCTTATTTTGAGAAGGGAGCCTATAAGCAGGCTATTGAGTATTGCGATAAGGCCCTGGCCAACGGATTTGACGTTGAGGCGAAGTTTTTGAAAGAGCTGGAGCAGTATCGGTGAGTCTACGTTTGGGACTTTCCATACGCCTTGTATGGCCGTCCATGGCGGCGTGGGGTGCTGGGCTTGGCATAATAGGTGCCTAAAGTGCCTAAAATTATATCGGAATCCCTGAATCGGAAATGCTCTTAACACCTACATCCTTAGCTCGCTTTCATCATCGCTTGAATCTTCCCAATTTGGGCGAATCCCGTGAGTCACCTCATTGGCGCTCCGAACCAGAGCTTTGACTGAAGTCCACCAACCCAGGATTAAGTGCCTCTTCCCAACCCCTCAAGGTCCTGTCCCCTTCAATGACCACATGTTCCAGGCTCCCATGCGCGTGACTCGTTGCGAGGCTGGTGCGCGTGACGTTTCTGCCTTAAGTTATAGCGGGTATTTTGAGGGGATTACGCAGGTCATCTCAAGAGACGGCTATGGACTGCTCGTTGATGCTACAGCAAGGCGACTGGCAAGAGATCTCCTTTTGTCTGATATTCAAGAGATCCTGATTTATGCGGAAAAGCAGGGCAGCGACTACCACCCGGCCAGGATCGAGGTGATGGTTGGCGACCTTCGCGTCCCCTTTGTCATGAACGTAGCTGTTTCGGCAAGGGGAAAGGCCCGGCTGTGCAGCGAGTTTGACGTGTTGCAGCATCTTGGGAGAAAATATGGTCTCCCCTTTTTACCCCGGGCCTATTTTTACGGTGAAGCCTCTTGCGGTTCAGGGCATAACGGTGAGGCTGACACGTTCCTTCCTATGTTTTTGGCGGATTGGTTTGAAGGATATCACGAATGCCACCTTTCAGTTGACAGAGAGGATGGTTCTCAGGGACTCGTCCTTTGGGATACGGACAAGGGTCATTGCCACCTTCGTCCTTCGCACTCGTCACAGGTATACCGTCAGGCAGCAAGGATTTTGACCCTGTATTATGATGTGGAGACCTTTGAACAGATCTTCCCATGGCACCATGCGGCAGGTGACTTCATAGTGAAGGCAGCGGAAGAATCCCTGGATGTCAGGCTGGTCACTGCAAGGCAATACGGCTCCATGATGGACCGCTCCGAAGGGATTTCGGTCCAGGAGGGCTTGCTCTTTTTTCTGTTGAATCTGTCTTTGAGGATGCGGCTGGACCGCTTAGACGGTGTGGGCGCTGTTGCATGGGCCGATGATGGATGTCTGGATGCCACCCTGCAGGGTTTTCTGGAAGGCCTAAGGGTCCATGAACGACAAGGGATGATTGATATGGGTTTTGTGGAAGATTTCGTTAGACAATGCGGTTTGGTAACCAAGCAAGACCTCTCAGAGAGATTCCATGCCCTTATTGATGCCTGTGATCAAGCCGCCCCGGACATGCCTGTGATCAGAGACCATTTGAAAAGGCATATCTCGAGATTTCATTCAGCCTTTCAAGGTTTGGAGGATTCGCGGTTTTTAACCACAACGAGACCGGAAACGACCCTATAATCCAAGGTTTTTTTTGTTGACAAACCGCGCAAATAAGTCTATAGGCAAAACTTGCACAAGCGTGTTTTCATCTTTTTTTAGAGAGTCCACTTGCACAACACACAATTTTTCTTTGCACGCACTATTATCATTATGGGTTGCGTGCGGAGATCATTGAAGAGTGAGAGGAGGTGAGGGGGTACTTTACTTTATTGGGAACCGGCTACAAACAGATTTCTAAAATAATCAAATGGAGGTGGAATAATGGTTGAATTTAAACACAAAACTCCAAAGATCGATCAACTGGAAACCGGACCGTGGACGAGTTTTGTTTCAGACATCAAGCGTGAACACGAGTCCAGGATGGAAAATCCAAAAGGGATCGATTTCCAGTTTAACCAGAATTGCTGTGAAGACCTTCTGGGTGTGCTTGAATTATCGTATGAACACGGCAGGACCCACTGGAAGCACGGCGGCATTGTCGGCGTGTTCGGATACGGCGGCGGCGTCATCGGCCGGTATTGCGACCAGCCTGAGATGTTTCCGGCTGTGGCGCACTTTCACACCCTTCGTGTCAACCAACCCATGGGGCACTATTACACCACTGAGTACCTGGAGCAACTCATGGACCTGTGGGAAAGACGCGGCAGCGGCCTCACCAACATGCACGGCGCCACGGGTGACATCATCTTTCTTGGGACGAGCACACCCCAGTTGGAAGAGGTGTTCTTTGAATTGACCCACAACATAAACCAGGATCTGGGTGGTTCAGGGTCGAACCTGCGCACCCCGTCTGATTGCATGGGTCAGTCCATGTGTGAGTTCGCGTGTTACGACACTCAGGAGTTCTGTTACCAAATGACCATGGAATATCAGGACGAGCTGCATCGACCTGCGTTCCCTTATAAATTCAAGTTCAAATTTGATGGCTGCCCCAACTGCTGCGTGGCCTCTATTGCCCGGTCTGACTTATCCTTTATCGGCACCTGGCGCGATGATATCCGCATCGATCAGGAGGCAGTTAAGGCGTATGTAGGCGGAGAATTGAAGCCTAATGGCGGTTCCCATGCAGGTCGTGACTGGGGCCCATTCGACATCCAGAAAGAGGTGATCGATCTTTGCCCCACGGAATGTATGCGATGGGACGGCAGCAAGCTCGAAATCAACACCCCCGAATGTACTCGGTGCATGCACTGCATCAATGTCATGCCCAGGGCGCTTCGAGTAGGCCTTGATAGGGGTTGTTCTGTCCTGGCCGGCGCCAAGGCCCCCATCCTGGATGGCGCCCAGATGGCTACATTAATTGTGCCCTTTATTAAGGTAGAGCCGCCCTATGATGAGGTCAAGGAAACGATCGTTGAACCGATCTGGGATTGGTGGATGGAAGAGGGCAAGAACCGCGAGCGCCTTGGCGAGCTGATCAAGCGGCAGGGTATGCAGAAGCTCCTGGATGTGACAGGTTTCAAGGCCATTCCGCAGATGATTCAGGAACCTCGATCCAATCCGTACGTTTTCTGGAAGGAAGATGAGGTTCCCGGCGGATTTAAACGCGATATCAACGAATTCAGAAAGTATCATCAAAGATAGGGGGTGACAACAATGGCATTTATTTCTTCAGGATATAATCCCGACAAACCGATGGAGAACAGAATCACGGATATTGGACCGAGATATTATGAAGAGTTCTATCCACCAATCATCAAGAAAAACAAAGGCAAATGGCTGTACCACGAGATTCTCGAGCCGGGCATTGTGGTTCATGTGGCTGAAAGCGGAGACGAACTCTATGCGATCCGGGTTGGCGGCTGCCGTCTTATGAGCGTATCTCACATCCGTGAGATCATGGAGTTGGCCGACAAATACGGTGACGGCTATGTCCGGTGGACTACGCGAAACAACGTAGAATTCATGACGGACAGCAAGGATAAGGCTATGGCCTTGAAGGACGACCTGCTGAGCCGGAAGCAACCCGGCGGCTGTTACAAGTTCCCCATAGGGGGTACGGGTGCTTCCATTACCAATATTGTACATACCCAGGGCTGGATTCACTGCCACACGCCGGCAACAGATGCCTCTGGCACGGTCAAGTGCACGATGGACGCTCTGTTCGACCAATGGGAAAACATGAAGCTTCCGGCCAAGCTCAGGGTCTCCATGGCCTGCTGCCTGAACATGTGCGGCGCGGTCCACTGCTCAGACATTGCCATCCTGGGTTATCACCGCAAACCGCCCATGATTGACGCGGAATATATTGACAAGATGTGCGAGATTCCTCTTGCCATTGCGGCGTGCCCCACGGCAGCCATCAAGCCGGCCAAATATGAAACGGCGGACGGCAAAAAGCTAAACTCCGTGGCTGTCAACGAGGAGCGGTGCATGTTCTGCGGCAACTGCTACACCATGTGCCCGTCCATGCCTCTTGCTGATACGGAAGGGGATGGTATCGTGCTCATGGCAGGCGGTAAGATATCAAACAGGATAGACGCACCCAAGTTTTCCAAGGTCGTGGTCGCGTTTATTGAGAATGAACCGCCCCGCTGGCCGACATTGACCAAAACAATCAAGAGGATAGTGGACGCATATTCGGCTGATGCGAGAAAATACGAGCGGCTGGGCCAATGGGCCGAAAGGATCGGCTGGGAGAAGTTCTTTGAGAAGTGCGAACTTGAATTTACCCATCATCTCATCGATGATTTCCGTGACCCGGCGTATTACACCTGGCGCCAAAGCACCAATTTTAAGTTTACCTAAACCGCATAATTAATATTGCAATCATTCCCTTTGCCCTCTTCCGCCTACGGCGGAGAGAGGGCGAGGGGAGCGAAAAGATACTTAGCACATACGAAAAGAGGCAAGACATGGACGAAGAAGCAGCCAAAAAGTTAATCGTAGAGAGTCTACAGAAAAAGAAGGGCAAGTCCAAATTCTATCTGAAGGACTTTTATAAGATGTTGCCCGATGAGAAGAACAGAGAGGTAAAGAACCTGGTCAACAAGATGGTCGGTGAAGGGACCCTTGAGTACTGGTCCAGCGGGAGCACTACGCTGATCGGTCTTAAGGGGGCAGGCAAGCAGGCCCACACAGAAGAAGACTAAAATAGGGCCAGCCTGTGTCCTTTTTGGGCTGAGTAGACCATTTACTTATGGCTTATCCCCGGATTTTAATTTCTGCCCTGCGCGGGGGTTCGGGGAAGACGATAGTCTCACTCGGGATGATCGCATCCTGGCAAAAGCGCGGGATGGTCATTGCCCCCTTTAAGAAGGGACCGGATTTTATTGACGCGGGCTGGCTGGCCCTGGCTGCCGGCCGGCCCTGTCATAATCTGGACGCCTTCTTGGTGCCCGCCGAGAACATTCTCCTTTCTTTTACACGCCACACGCTTGCCGCCGACGTTGCAGTCATTGAGGGTAATCGAGGTCTATACGACGGCATTGACCTTGAAGGCGCTACCAGTACGTCAGAACTCGCCAAACTCCTGAAAGCCCCTGTAGTCCTTGTCATCGATTGCACCAAGAGCACGCGCACGGTAGCTGCCGTGGTCAAAGGGTGCATCCGATTCGATCCCGATGTCCGCATTTGCGGAGTCATTCTCAACCGGATAGCCGGCGCCCGCCACGAGTCAATTCTCCGACAAACTGTCGAACATTACTGCGCCGTTCCTGTTCTTGGCGCCATACCCAGGATCAAAGCAGAGGCCTTTCCGGAAAGACATATGGGGCTTGTCCCCACGCCTGAGCATGGCCGGGCCGATACGTCCGTCCAAAAGGCGGCTGATATGGCTGAGCAATATCTGGATTTGGAGAGGCTCCTTGGCATTGCCAGGGAGGCGCCGCGTCTCGTAGCCGATGAAATCCCCCCCGGCCCCCCTTTGACCCTTACCCCCCCCCTTGATAAAGGGGGGCAGGGGGGATTTAGGGGGATTTTCAAGGACGCACCGCCTCGTATTGGGGTGATCCGGGACGCTGCATTCCAGTTTTATTATCCTGAAAACCTGGAGGCCCTTGAGGCCGCCGGGGCCGAGGTTGTCACGGTGAGCGCCCTGACAGATCAGCGGCTTCCGAGCCTGGACGGCCTTTACATCGGCGGCGGTTTTCCGGAAACCCAGGCACAAGCCCTGGCAGAAAACCAAGGGTTCCGGGAGGATGTGCGCCGGCTGGCTGAAGATGGGCTTCCCGTCTATGCCGAATGCGGCGGGCTGATGTATTTAGGCGAATCTCTGGTCCTGGACGGCGTGACTTATCCCATGGCAGGGGTCCTTCCCGTTGTCTTCGGGTTTTCCAGGCGGCCGGAGGGGCACGGCTACACGATCTTTGAGGTGGAAAAGCCCAACCCTTATTTTGAAACCGGCATGCGGGTTCGGGGCCATGAGTTTCATTATTCCAAGGTATTGAGCTGGAAAGGAAAACCAGAGGATCTGGCCTTCCGGATGGTCCGGGGGGAAGGATTTGACGGCAGAAGCGACGGTCTTTGCTACAAGAAGACCCTCGCCACCTACACGCACATTCATGCCCTGGGAACCCCTTCCTGGGCCGAGAAAATGGTTGAGGCAGCGGTTTTGTATCAAAAAAAATAGGGTAAGGTCGGAAAGACGCTTACCCTATTCTTATTTCTCGTCCGTCGCCTTTACTTTTTCTCGGGCTTAGGATGGCAGTCCTTGCATGCCGTGGGTCCGGTAGGCTTGGCCGCCTTCTTCAGATCCTTGTGACACCCCACACAGTTCTCATGAATCGCTGAGTAGTGGTACTTTTTGATCTTTTCCTTCTTGGGTATCTTTGTCTCGCCCTTCTTTTCCTTGGGCGCCTTTGCTTCTGTGTGACAGGCATCACACTTTTGGACTGCCTCGCCCTCTTTCCATACGTTCTTGCCATCCTTGTAAACATGATGGCAATCGGCGCAGGCAATCTTGTAATCCACGTTGTGTTTCTTGTGGGTAAAGGTTACCAGAACCTTTTTGTGCTTTTTATAGACCTTTGAGTTCATAGTCATGGTATCAGCCGGGTCTGTGGCGTAACCGACTGAAAAGAGAAACACAACGGCGATGGCTGTCACCGTTAGAATTAACAATGATTGTTTCTTCATAAGCCGCTTTCACCTCCTTTCTTGAATTTGATCAACAAAAAACGCTAAACACCTGTAGATAGAAATGGTTTGCGGATATCAGAGTTTTCCATAAGTGTCAAGAATAAAACCTCTTATCCAGCGGTTTCTTGAGGTTCCTCCACGTCTTGCTTGGCCTTCTTTTTTCCAAACACCCTTGCCCCTACAATACTTACCTCGTAGAGTACGATCAGTGGGCCGGACATCATGATCTGGGTGATGACGTCCGGCGGAGTCAGGATAGCTGAAAATATGAAGAAGAGGAGGATAGCGTACTTGCGCTTGGCCTTAAGGAACTGGACGTCCACTATACCGAGTTTAGCGAGAAAGGTTACAAAAAGCGGAAGTTCAAAGACGATGCCAAACGCAAAGAGAAGTTTGGAGGAAAAACCGAGATATTCTTTCATCGACGGGAGGGGCCTAATAGCATCAGATGCAAACCCCATAAAAAACTTGAACCCAAAAGGAAAGACAACAAAATAGCCAAACAAGGCTCCGCCTAAAAAGAAGAAAGAAGAGAGGAACACAATCGGAAAAACCCAGCGTTTTTCTTTGTCGTATAGTCCCGGAGCAATGAACATCCAAACCTCGTACATAATGACAGGCACGGCCAAAAGAATCCCTGCAAGAAAAGCGACTTTCAGATAGGTGAAAAAGGCCTCGGGGAGTGCGGTGTAGATGAGCTTTTCCTCCGGGGGCATGGCCGTGAGGAGGGGCTGCATGAGGATATTAAAGAGCGTCTTTGAAAAAAAATAACAGACGAGAAAGCCGATGCCGATTGCAATAAAGCATACGATCAGACGCTTGCGAAGCTCATCAAGATGGGAGGTGAAAGGGATCTTGTCGTCTTCAGGCATCTCTGGAAGGCCCTTTCTGCTCCTGCCCCTGGTCTTCCTCTTGTTGAGATGTATCCGCGACAGGCCCTGCCGGAGCTCCCTTGACGTCCTCTTCAAAGGTATGTTCCAGGTCCTCTTCCGACACAGAGTCATCGTCTGCTTCTGATGCATTGTTTTTGTGAACAGAAGCAGCGCCTGCGGCCATTGATTCGTGAACGGTCTTTTGAATATCCCCCTTGATCTCTTTTATCGTATCCTTGGCCTCCTTGAAGTCATTGTCTACTTCAATGCTTTGCTTCAGGTCCTGCGTGGCTTTCTTGAACTCCGCGATACCCCGTCCCAGGGATTTGGCGATTTCAGGAAGCTTTTTCGGGCCAAGGACGATCAGGGCAATAGCCAGAATCAATATAATCTCCGGCATTCCCATGCCAAACATAAGCAACTCCCTACTTGCTTAATATTTTGGAAATATGGATAAAAAATTATACAAATTATAACGATATCTCGGTTCTGTGTCAAGGCATATCAGAACAGCTTGCACACAATTATATTGACAACAAATCCGACCTTCCCTAAACTGCTTTTTGAAAGCGGCTCAAGCCGGAGTGGTGAAATTGGTAGACGCAGAGGACTCAAAATCCTCCGGGCCTTGCGCCCGTGTCGGTTCGATTCCGACCTCCGGCACCAACATGAACAGGGGCTCGCCATTGTCGGCCGGCCCCTTTTCTTTTTTGTCTTTTTTGTCTTGACAAGAAAGACCATTTTGTGTATGAGGCATTGAGGTTACGCCTCATTGAAATCGCTTCTCATTTAGAGAACAAGGACCATTGTTAATCATGAGTCTTAAGAATCTCCTACTGCAGAAAAGATCTCCCATAGTAAAAAAGTGGCGTGACGTCATACTGCAGACTTACCATGAGCAGAGCCAAGCCTTTTTGAAGAAAAAAGATCCCTTTGGGAATCCGGTGGGCTCTACGATCTCTAAAGGGATAGAATCCTTGTATGACGCACTCCTGGAAGATGCAGGGTCTGACAAGACTTCCGAGGCCCTTGACAGCATTATGAAAGTCAGGGCTATTCAGGATTTCTCTTCGTCCCGGGCCGTCGGCTTTGTGTTTGGCTTAAAGAAAGTTATAAGAAAGGAGCTGGGGAGTGAGATCCTAAAAGGGGGGATCCTCGAAGAGTGGGCGGCATTTGAGTCTAAAATCGACGATCTGGCCTTGCTTTGCTTTGATATTTATACCGAGTGCCGGCAAAAGATTTTTGATATGAGGGTCCATGCGGTAAAGAATCAGTCGCATAGATTACTGAAAATGGCAGGTTTGGCATATGATCTCCCCGAAAACTATGAGCACCCTGACTATGAAGGGGATCTCAAAGAGGGCCAGGTGGATAGAAGTCAATAACAAATAACCTAACACGGAAGCGAGGGGACACTAAATGCACATCATAATTAGCCTCACGGTTTCTTTCTTGGCAGTTTTTGGACTTGTTGTGATTGCCTTCTTTGGCGTGTGGGCGGCACACCTCGAGTGGCTTTTTGGGGTTGTGATTCCGTATCTTGCTGTGATCACATTCTTTGTGGGCATGGTCTACAAGGTGGTGCAATGGGCGAGATGCCCGGTGCCCTTCCGCATCACTTCCACGTGTGGCCAGCAAAAAACGCTGCCCTGGCTCAAGAGAACTTATGTTGACAAATTAGATAACCCGTCCAGCACGGCCGGCGCTGTCGGCCGTATGATCCTGGAGGTCCTTTGTTTCCGGTCCCTGTTTAAGAATACCAGGCTTGAATTTGGGAGTGGGCAGGAGATCAAATATAAATCGGCCAAGTGGCTGTGGCTCGGGGCGATCGTGTTTCATTATGCCTTCCTGATCGTGTTACTCAGACATATCCGGTTTTTCGCGCAGCCTGAACCTTTTTTTGTCCCTCTCATTGAAAATATCGATGGTTTTTTCCAAATGTTCGTCCCCGCCCTTTATCAAAGCGGCTTCTTGCTTGGGGCAGCCTTGACGTATCTTTTGCTAAGAAGGATTCTTGACGGTAAGATGCGTTACATATCCCTTCCTGCCGACTACTTTCCCCTCTTTATGATCCTGGGTTTGGTCACGACAGGCATCCTTATGCGCTACCTGCTCAAGGTGGATATAGTGGCTGTGAAGGAGTTGACTCTAGGCCTGGCCCAGTTCAGGCCTGTGGTCCCGGAGGGGATTGGCGTGCTCTTTTACATCCATCTCTTTCTGGTGAGCGTGTTCTTTGCCTATTTTCCCTTTAGCAAGCTGACCCACATGGCAGGTGTCTTTCTCAGCCCCACGAGAAACCTGTCTAATAATAGCCGGATGGTCAGACACATTAATCCCTGGAATTACCCTGTCAAGGTTCATACCTATGAGGCGTATGAAGACGAATTCAGAGAGAAAATGATAGACGCCGGATTGCCAGTGGACAAAGAATCAGCATCGCCGGCAGAGTAAGGAATAAACCTGGAAAAGGAGTCATCATGGAAGTAGAACTAAAACAAGCAGACGTAATGAAGGGAACCAGAAAAGATGAAGTATTGGACATCGATCACAGCCCTTCGTTGCTTAAAAGGGGATGGATGCAGACCCCCGTTGACATCAAGCCGGCCATGCATTGCTATGCCTGCGAGCCGGCACGCCTTAAAGTGGTTGACTTTCCCAACCCAAGGGTATGGTCGGCAATGGATGAGGACTGGAAGCTGCCTAAAAACTGGAAAGAGATCGTCATGGATGCCTTCAAGGATCGGCTTGACAGGTTCCGGACCTTTAAGCTCTTTATGGATATCTGTGTAAGATGCGGCGCCTGTGCCGACAAGTGCCACTTCTTCATCGGGTCCGCAGATCCCAAGAACATGCCCGTTTTGAGGGCAGAGCTTATACGATCCGTCTATCGAAGGAACTTCACAGCGGCCGGAAAGGTTTTCGGCAAGCTTGCAGGAGCAAGAGATCTCGACTATGGCGTGCTAAAAGAGTGGTGGTACTATCTGTATCAGTGCAGTGAGTGCCGGCGCTGTTCGGTCTTCTGCCCTTATGGGATTGATACAGCCGACATCACCATCATCGGCAGGGAATTCACCAACCTGCTGGGCCTGAACATAGACTGGATCGCAGCCCCCGTGGCGTTTTGTTACAGGACGGGAAATCACCTTGGCATTCAGCCCCATGCATACAAGAGTATGCTCGAATTTTTTCAGGACGAGATAGAGGAAGTGACCGGGGTACGGGTGGAGCCGAGTTACAACAGAAAAGGGGCCGAGATCCTCTTTATTACGCCTTCCGGTGACGTTTTTGCCGATCCCGGCACGTACACCTGCATGGGTTATATGATTCTTTTTCACGAGCTTGGACTCGACGTGACTTGGAGCACATACGCCTCCGAGGGCGGAAACTTCGGTCTCTTTACCTCCCATGAGATGATGAAGAGGCTTAATGCCAAGATGTATATGGAAGCGAAGCGGCTGGGGGTAAAATGGATCCTTGGCGGGGAATGCGGCCACATGTGGCGGGTGATTAACCAGTATATGGCTACCATGAACTACGACATTGCGGAGGGGAGTAAGTTGGAAGAACCGGTTTCCCCTCTCACGGGCACGAAATTCGAGAGCGCAAAAGGGACGAAGATGGTACATATCACGGAATTTACTGCAGACCTTATCAAGCACAACAAACTGAAATTAGATCCCAAGAGAAACGATAAGGTGAAAGTCACCTTTCATGACTCCTGCAATCCTGCCAGGGCCATGGGGCTCTTGGAGGAGCCGCGGTATGTCATCAAGAATGTGTGCAATCACTTCTATGAGATGCCTTCCACTACCATCAGGGAGCAGACCTTCTGCTGCGGCGGCGGGTCCGGCCTGAATGCGGGTGAAGACGTGGAACTCAGGATGAGAGGGGGGCTCCCGAGGGCAAATGCCGTAAAGTTCGTTCACGATAAATACGGGGTTAACATGCTTTCCTGCATTTGTGCCATTGACAGGGCCGTCCTCCCAGATCTCATGAAATACTGGGTGCCTGAGGCGGGTGTCTGCGGCGTTCACGAGCTGGTGGCCAATGCCATGGTGTTAGAGGGAGAAAAGGAGAAGACGGTCGATTTGCGCAATGAACCCCTTGCTGAAACGGAGGATGCTGAAGATGTATGACGGAGGTAAAATCATCGCAGGCATTATCATCGGTCTCTTGTTGTTGACATTTCCGATCTGGTATGGGTTGGGAAGGGCTGCCCCCAAACCAGATGTAAAGGTTCCTGTCAAGGAGAAGGAGTGTGTGGAGCCGAAGGCATACATGAAGAACTACCACATGCAGTTGCTGGACCTGTGGAGAGACTCAACCGTCCGCGTTGCCAAGAGATCTTTTATTGCTTTCAACGGGAAAAAGTATGAGATGAGCCTCCAAAAAACGTGTATGAGCGCGGATTGTCATGCGAGAAAGACCGAGTTTTGCGACCAATGTCACAATTATACGGGTGTCGTACCGTACTGTTGGGATTGCCATATTCCGCCTAAGGAGGAACCTAAGAGGAAACCCGAGGAAAAACATTAAGGAGAAGTAGTGATGGCTGTGAACAGAAGAAAATTCTTGAAGATCGGTGGCGCTTCCATATTGGCCTTTGGGGCCAAGCCTGCCGCAGATGCCCTTGGAATTAGTCCAACCGAATGGTTGGACGAAAAGCTGGGCGGCTTCACGATCCCTGAAACACTCTTACACCTGTTTCGCAAGCCGGCTGGGAGTGTGGCTGGAGAGGCCCTGACCGCAAAACGATGGGCCATGGTCGTCAACGTAAGAGCCCTGGACGAAGAGATAGCAGAGGCGTGCAAGGAAGCCTGCCATCGGGTTCATAATGTGCCAGAAATTGATAACCCAAAGCACGAGATTAAGTGGATCTGGCAGGAGGAGTATGAGCACGTCTTCCCGGGCCAGCAACATGAACACGTAGACGAGGCATTAAAGAAGCTACCCTTTCTCGTTATGTGCAACCACTGCTTCAATCCCCCTTGCTGCAGGGTGTGTCCCACAAAGGCAACATTCAAGAGAAAGAAGGATGGCATCGTCCTGATGGACATGCACCGCTGTATTGGGTGCCGGTTCTGTATGGCGGCGTGTCCTTTTGGAGCCAGAAGCTTCAATTGGATAATCCCCTGGCCCCGGGCAGGGGCGGAAGAGGAGCGGAGGTTTAAAGGTAAAGAGCCGCCAACCCCCGACTATCCTACAAGGGCGAAAGGCGTGGTGGAAAAGTGCAATTTTTGCGCAGAACGGCTTGCCAAAGGCCAGATCCCAGCCTGCGTGGAGGTTTCCCAGGAGCTCTGTAAGAAGAAAGGCAGGGAGCCAGCGCTGGTATTCGGGGATCTGGAAGACCCTGACTCAGAAGTGAGGCAACTGTTGCGCTTGCATTACACCATTCGGCGCAAACCAGAGCTTGGGTCGCATCCGAACGTCTATTATATTGTGTGAGAGGTGAGCTATGCTTGAGAAGGCATTTGTCGGAGGGCGGAAATACTGGCTATTGATTGCATGTTTGCTTGGCGTCATTGGGGTAGGCTTTATTATGTGGCTCTGGCAGTTCCGTGTTGGCCTGGGCATCACAGGTATGAGCAGGGACGTTTCGTGGGGGTTTTATATAGGCCAATTTACGTACCTTGTTGGTGTAGCAGCCGCAGGAGTTATGGTTGTGCTGCCATATTACCTCCATCACTATAAAGCCTTTGGACGGATTACCATCTTGGCAGAGTTCATGGCTATTGGCGCTGTGAGCATGTGTTTGTTGTTTATTCTGGTAGACCTTGGTAATCCGGTTCGGATGATTAATGTGCTGTTGCACCCCACCCCCAGGTCGGTCCTTTTCTGGGACATGATAGTCCTGAACGGGTATCTCTTCCTTAATATTTTTGTCGGGTGGAATGTGCTGTCGGCAGAGCGTAAAGGCTCGCCTCCCCCTGGATGGATCAAACCTTTCATATATCTTTCTATTCCCTGGGCGATCAGCATCCACACGGTTACAGCATACCTTTACGCGGGTCTTCCTGGGAGAGGTTTCTGGCTTACCGCCATTATGGCGCCTCGTTTTCTCTCCTCAGCATTTTGTGCAGGGCCTGCCATCCTGATCCTTCTTTGTCTTATCGTAAGAAAGACGACGAAATTCGATCCCGGCAAGGAGCAAATTCGAACGCTCGGCAGCATTGTCACTTATGCCCTTGTCTTGAATGTGTTTTTCTTCCTGTGCGAACTTTTTACCGTCTTCTACAGTCAAATACCAGGCCACATGCATCACTTTCACTACCTCTTCTTCGGCCATGAAGGGCATGTAGTAAAGCTCGTTCCCCTGATGTGGCTTGCTTTCGCATGCATGACGGCGGCCATTGTTCTCCTGGTTATTCCTGTCACACGCAGGAATGAAGGTATCTTGACAGTGGCCTGTGTGTTGACAGTTGTTGGAACGTGGATAGATAAGGGATTTGGTCTGGTTGTGGGTGGATTTGTACCCAATCCTTTAGAGAGAATTACTGACTATTGGCCTACAGTGCCTGAGACGTTAATCGCACTGGGAGTGTGGGCAACCGGGTTCCTCATAATCAGCCTGCTTTACAAGGTCGCCACCTCAGTGAAGGTGGAGGTGGGGGCAGGGCAGGCCTAGTTCAGGTCTTCACCATTCACATACGGCTTCAAATATAAAGGGCTCATTCCGGTTCGGAATGAGCCCTTTCTTATATTGGGTTCTGGAAAACCCCGTCCTCTGAGCGGGGTCGCCGACTTCGCCAGCCTACTCCGCCGAAGTGGCAACGGCTACGAAGGCCGGGAAGTAGCCTTGGCTACGAGCTCTCCGCCCGGCTGCGGGCCGAAGCCTATGGCGGGGAGCCCGAAGGCTACGGCCCGCAGATTGCTTTTGCCTTGATGGTATGTCACGGGGTAATGGTGTATTTCCAAGAATGTGGCCCCTGAAAGGCCAAAGATGTGGTTGGATTGCGCAGCAATCTTATGTTAGTGATGGCTCGGCGCAGACTTGCCGGCAACCTTAACGGCAGTGGTGATTCCTCCGAAGATAAGCAATGCCTCGAAAACAGCTACAACAAACCAGTTTTCAAACAGGTGATACGTTAGCCCCCCCCCAATAATGGCAGGCGCGCCAAAGACGATCATGATTCCAAAGATTCTAAAGATATCCATATTCAGCTCCCCACTTTTCCGGGTTTAGTATCAACTCAATGATGGCCGTGCTGATCCTTTTTGCACAAGCAGTCAAACAAGGCACGAATAGCGGCGTAATTTACAAGGATTCCCAGTAGTACTAAGACCGTATAAAGGGAACCCATAAAGACAAAGTGACTTGCATCGTTTACCCACTCAAAGGCAAATGGAAACATGGCGATGTCCTTCCTATAATGGATTTAATTCCTTCTCTTGAGGAAAGATCGGCAGATACCGATATGAAAGCGATATGACAACAGCACCTATCCAAACCCATAGCAGCGTGCTCGCCCACTCCGCCCAGTTGGGGTGATAGCTAAAAAACTTGTCAAATGGCATGACCGGCACGGCGAGGCTTTGCACGGTCATGATCCACCGATTCATAAAGATCCCCGCACAGTTCAAGAAGCAGGCAAGAATCAGTATATTCTGATTCTGTCGAGTTGCCTTGATCAGCAGGAGAATACATGGGATAACCCCGAAGATTCCAAGCTCTGTGATTAACACCCAGTAACCATATGGCTGATTGGCATAAAAGCTGCCGAGAGGGGCGCCTACCTGTCCAGCCCAACTCAGCCAACCGACCGTATCTAGAATCTTCAAAACCAGATAGCCAGCCAACAGCCAGCCGGAGATCTTGGCAAGAATGTCAATCACATTTCTCTTGACTAAATTCTTTCGGGCAAATCCCTCTGTGATCCGGGTGATCAGTATGGTGAAACAAGGACCACAGGCCATGGCCGAAAGGATAAAGAGGAAGAATGTCCAAGGCCACACGAGAAACCCTTCACGATAAGCAAAAGGCCTGCCATAGAGCACGCCCGGGACGCCACCCAGGGAGCCTTGATGAAAGAAAGAAAGGAACACACCCACAGCCGCTATTGCGGGCATGGCTTCATGAAGACGATGAGAAAAAAAGTGGAAGACCGGAACCCTGTCGATCTGACGATTCTCCAGAACCAAGGGGAGATACTCGATCAACAACACCGTGAAATAGCACGAGATACAAAAGGCCACCTCTGTCAGCATGGAGTGGACGTTGGCGTGCCAGAAGATATGCCAACCCCTCAGGGGTTGACCAATATCTACTGCCAGGATGCCGAGGGCTGCGGAATAGCATATGACTCCAACAACCACAGCAAAATTGACGATATTCTTAAGCTCGTCTATCTTTATGACATACCTGAGAAAACCCGTAAAAAAGGCGCCTCCGCCAAGGGCAATAATACCCAGATCTGCGGCAATCCATATACCGAATGGGTAATTGTTGTTAAGATATGTCTGGTTCAGGGCCAGGCCCCAACACACAAGATAGGCGATAGCACCTATCATTAAGGGGACCTGCAAGATGCCGATCCACACAAGAAACCACCCAAACGAACACCGTTTGACACCCTCTGGTATTAGTGCAGAATCAAATGGGGTTGATGCAGAATTCATAACAAACACTCCTTCTGAAGTTAGGGGCTTTGCCCCAATCGGAGTAATGGAGTGACGGAGTGATGGGTCCAAAGTGAAAAAATAACTCCGCTCTTACTACCCACTACTCCCATGCTCCATCATTCCATGTGAGCGGCATAAGTTGATTGCCACTAGAAGACCTTCCAGTTCAATAAGTTGTGAAAATTCCGAGACATTACGGGTGAGTTACACCCTTTCCTTCCTCGCCTATATAGACGTCGGCCGCCTTCAGGACCCAGGCCCTTGATGAAACATAGTACACCTTGGGATTGGTGCCGAGTTTTTCCAAGAGCCGGAAGGCGCCGGGCGAATCCTTTAGCTTATGAACCTCGTGCTCCGGGTTCTGTAAATCTCCGAAGGTGATGGCCCCTGCAGGACAGGCCTGCGTGCAAGCCGTTTGATATTCATCCTCATGAATTTCGCGCCGCTCTTCAGCGTAGGCCTTGTTTCTGGCCCGCTGAAGCCGATGGTTGCAAAAACTGCACTTTTCCACCACGCCGCGCATACGAACGGACACATCGGGACTCAGGTACTTTTCCATTCCTTCCGGCCATT
Organism: Deltaproteobacteria bacterium; assembly: GCA_016930875.1. Classification (NCBI taxonomy): domain Bacteria; kingdom Pseudomonadati; phylum Myxococcota; class Myxococcia; species Deltaproteobacteria bacterium. The sequence continues at coordinate 52,185 of JAFGFW010000021.1, forward strand.
TCGGGTCCCACCAGTTAAAAACACGCACATGGTAAGGACAGGCAGCCATGCAATACCTGCACCCGAAGCAGCGCGTATAGATTTGACTCACGATACCGGTCTCTTGGTCGTAATCAGTGGCCACTGCCGGGCATACGGATACACACGGCGTATGATGATGGTGCCCGTGGCCCTCACAGTGCATGCAGGGTCTTGGAATATAGCATATTTCGGTGTCGGGAAAGGGTAGACCATTGCTGATTTTATAGACCCGCATCCAGTAGTTACTGAGCAACTTGTCGGAGTTGTCTTTCCTGAAGGATATGTTGTTTTCGGCCATGCACGCTACCATACAAGCGCCACAGCCAGTGCATTTGTCGAGATCAATCACCATGCCGTACTTGTACTTAGTCCCGTGCCCTTCATGATGCTTGTGCGCTTCGTGATGTTGCTCGCTCATGGTTACCCCTCACGTTTCAATTTCCACACCTTATTCAAATCATCACTTATTTTTCATACCCGAGATCTAACGGGACGGCTTGCCTAAGCGGGCGCCATTGCGGCCGGCCGCGCCAGCGGGCCGACGATACTTAGATGCTGTCAAATTCCGATGCGTTTAACCCAGATGCCCATGGCCGCCCACGGGGCTCAGTTTGGCCCGGATGCCCCAGGTGGCACAGAGGCCGGATATTGGGTCTTCCACCACACCCATGAGGCTATTCGCATTGACACCTTTTCCTGCCAGGTAGTCGTCATAAGCAGCATGGCCCAGGCCTTTGGGAATGGCAATAACGCCTGGCATGATCCCCTCAAAGAGATGCACAAGTACCTTGGCCTTCCCTTTTGGTGTTTCGAGCGTTGCGGGCTGAGCCTCGGTAAGACCATGATCGGCAGCCGTTTTAGGATTGATCTCTACGAACAGATCATTTCCTTTTAGCTCTGTTTCCTCCAGGCTCTTCGTGCAAAACGGCGGGCTCCCAATAGCTCCACTTGCGAGCCGCATCAGTTCCGCAGGGATCAAGGTCAGCGGATAGGTGGCAGGGTCTCCCTCTGCCCGCACCGGTTCATAGTGTGGGAGATAGTCGAGATCCTTGCCTATTTTCATGCCGGCCTGGTCAAGGGCCGTTATGTAAAACTCAAATTTGCGAGATGGTGTATCAAAGGCGTTTTCCCATGCCGGCGGGGTATAGTCCGTCTTTTCTATGTAGCCAGCTTCTTCCAGGGTATCCCAGTTGTCTCCCACGGTTTCCTTCAACAACGTTTCATAGTCTTCCCACGAGAAGGCATCGGCCACGGTTCCGCCCAGCTCTTTTGCGATGGTCATGATGACGTCTCCCGTGTGCCTTGTGTCGAATTGGGGAGACACCACGGGTTTCAGCAAGCCAAGTATGGGTTTTTGCAGACCGATAGGCGTGGGAACATCCTCCAGCCGTTCCAGGTAATGGTGATTGGGAAGGATCAGATCCGCATGGTGGGCGGTTTCGTCCATATAGGTGGAAAAACTCACCACAAAGGGGATACTGGCAAAGGCCTTTGCCACAGCCGCACTGTCCAGCGTGGTATAGTATGGATCAGCATCATGAACAAGAAGGGCCTGGATCGTGCCGTTTTTCTTGTCGTTGACCATTTGAGGCCATCGGTCGGGCAAACACCTGGTGAAGGGATAGCGGTCTGTGCCGGCGCCATCCATGCGAGGCATGGAACAACCGGAGCAGGCAGCAGCGTCCTGGTAGACTTCCGGCCATCCCTCGGTTAGCTGAGGAGGGAGAGTCGACACGCCGCCAGGCTTGTTCACGTTGCCCGTGAGGGCATTGAGGGCGTGAACCGCCATGCACTCATAAAGGCTCCCTGACGTAGTTCCCTTGCCGCGGCCCCACACCGCTAAGGGACGTTTGGCCTTTGCAAAGGCCCGGGCGAGGCCCACGATCTTTGACCTGGAAAGACCCGTGATTTCTGACACAACGTCAGGGCTATATTCGGTCAACACCAAACGCTTAAATCCCGTATAGGTCTTGCCGGTGAAGTCCCCCCAATCATCAAATCCAAAGGTGTGATTTCTTATAAAGTTAGAGTCGTACAATGATTCCTTTATTATGACATGGGCCAGGCCCAGGGCCAGGGCTGCTTCAGTTCCGGGATTGACGGAATACCAGTTGTCGGCCTTGGCCGCAGTATTTGAGAGGCGGGGCTCAATCTGAACCACCGTGGCGCGTTCTTTCATATTGCCGGATCGCCACATACTGTGAGCCCTGATGACGCGCACAGGAGAGCCCCAGCCTTCTATAAGGCCACTGCCAAAACTCAGGATGAAACTTGCCTGTTCCAGATCATACGCCACTGAGGCCGTGGCTCCTTGCATAAGGCCCAGAGCTAATTCATACGTGTCTCCAGAGGAGGCTGAGCGAATAAAATTCGGCGATCCATAGGCCTTGAGAAAACGAGCAAACAAGTGGGGCACGGTTCCCCGGTCCGAGCCAAGAATACAAGCTACGGTATGGGCCTTGCCATTGCCACGCAACTCAGCAAGTTTCTTGACCACCTCACCTATTGCATCTTCCCACGAGATCTGTTCCCACTGCCCGGAGCCTCGTTTTCCTGCCCGTCTTAAGGGACTCGGAACCCGCCACGGGCCGTACAGGAGTTGAAGGCCTGCAGCTCCGAGGATGCAGATGCCGCCGTCGTTGACCGGGTATCCTTCTCTGCCCTCGATCTTTGTGACGCGATCTTCGACCTTGCGCACTGTGATGCCGCAGCCGCCTGGGCACAGGTTGCAGACTGAGTCGGCATGGCTGACTTCTCCTTCTGCAGGAACGGGCGTCCAGGGCCAGTTCTGAGTCCAGATGGACAGGTCGTCTGTTATCTTCCAGGGCAGGGGAGAGAATGTAATGCCTGCGCCGGCCCCCAGTGAACCGCCTATCGAGATCTCCAAGAAAGTTCTTCTATCCATTTTCATAGCTGTTCCCCTTAGTCGTGATCAAACACGGTGGCTTGCTGACCCTATTTGTGGCACACAAAACAGCCGTCATTCGTACCTTTTTCTTCGTGACATATGGCGCAGTCATCCATCTTCATCCGAGCCGGGCTATCTATGTGTACCTCGCCGGATTCATCCGTTTGCGAGTAATCCCAGGCATTTTTTGACATGCCTGCAATGTTCCAGCCCCAAATATCCCGGCTGTAGCCGGTGATGAGATTGTATTGGTACGGCCTTGTGTGATCAGAATCCCCTATGGGTCCGTGACAAATGACGCAGTCCAGTTCGGCCATCTTCACATGGGCTGCATGAGAGAAATAGACGCAATCAGGTTGACGGGCATATACGAGCCACGGAATCTCTTTGCCTGGTTTTACATACTCGGCAACCAGTTTGGCTTCTTCAGGATGCTCTCCTACCGCTTCTTCGTGACACTCGACGCAGCTTGCCAGCCTGGGGATCCCGGAGAAGCTGCCGTCTTCCCGGAAATAGTGACAGCCATCACACTCGCCCACCTCATCGACGTGGAGCTTGTGGCTAAAGTCTATGGGTTGTGTCTTTTCGGAGTATAGGATTTGTGGAAAAACCAGCCATCCGACAAACAGACACACCACAAGGCCTGCAGAAAAGCCGGCCAGGGGAATGAGAAACCGCCAATTTCCCGGTTTCGCTGGTTCATGGGCCACTTCCGCCTCTTGCTCACCTCCGGCCACGATTTGCTCTTTTTCTTCTGTTGTGCTCATGGGAACTCCATATCATCAGGTTCTAGGTTTTAAGAACTCGAAACTCTCGTATCAGCGACTCCACATTATGCTCATGAAAATATTGATCCCATACCCTGAAGCCCTGATTTTGTCAAGGAAAAATAACACTTTTTGAACGCTCGGTTAGGGGATGGGAAACCGTGCGGAAAGGCTATGGCAGTTTGTGGTTCAAGAAGAGAAATATGAATACTTGAATAGATTCGACCATAAATCCTAAGGCATAAAGGACGGCATGCTTGTAGAAGAGAAACTGCCACGCAAACAGGGCTGTTGCCGGGAGCAGAGAAACCAGCAGTATCCTCAGGTGGATTCGGGTTTCAGCCGGCCTGCGGGCTGCGGCAAAGGCCAGGAAAGCCCGGGTGACCGGCACGCTTGCTGCCAGAGAGAACCAAAACTTCTCTGTAGGGAAAAACGCCATAGGCCAATCGTAGCGAGCAAAGGTCTTGTTTACGACGAGGATAGGGCATTCGGGATTTACGAGAAAAAGGACTGCTGCGGCAACGTAGATAATGCCCATTATCTCAAGGAGCCACTTGATTCCCCTGGGGTGAGACGCTGTCTTCAATTCCCTCATGATTTGGCCATTTTTTCCAGGATATCCTTTTTCAAAGCATCAAGCTCTTCCCGCTTGATGCTCGCCCCTTTCATGCCTCCATTTAGAGCAATTTCCGAGAGATAACTGTGGCCGTCGGCAGTGACGAGCAGGTCGATATGGGCATAGGGAAATTTTCCCCGCTCCATGACATTATGGCAAAAGCAAAGCTGGTCTTTGTCCAGCCTGTAGTGCTCGCTGGTTCCACCTACCGAGAGATTCATTCTGAAGTTATGCTCGTTTCTGCGCGTGTAGGCTTCGACATACTCACCTGCCAGAATCACCCGGACGTCCGTGTAGTTCTCAACAAGGGGCTGCACCACAAAGGGATACAAGACGCTGTTGAGGCAAGCCTGGTTATACACGGCTTCCATGTCGTTCCATCGATGGACTCCGAAGCCGCAATGGAGATGGTCTTTTTTGGTAACCACAGGGCCGATGCCATGCTGACCATAGGTGTTTATGGCAAGCATGAGGTCAAAGCGTCTGGTGATGACTAGAGTGTGCGGAATCATCCACTGCCGGAGGCTTACGGCCTGGGCCACCTTGGAACGGGTAAGGGTTTGGGACAGAGCGGAAGGGAAGAAATTAACGCCTCTTTCAAGAAGGTCTATGCAGACGCGGTGCTTCACGTTTTTGAAGCTGAGCAAACCGATGAAACAGTCGCCGGCTTTCAGCTCATCATATCGCTCTTTTAGCTCACGGTTTGTTCGAATGATCATGGCTATCTTCCAGGGCAAGGTCGATGAGACGATCCAACAGCCGGCTAAAGGGAATCCCCGCGGTCTTTGCCGCCAACGGAAAAAGGCTCACAGGTGTCATCCCCGGGATCGTATTGGTTTCAAAAACGTAAATGGTGTCGTCATTAATAATCATATCAGTCCGGCTATACCCGTGACAACAAAGGGCGTTATGGGCAGTGGCGGCATAGGATTGAGCGCGATCAGAAAGGGCTTTGCTGATTCGGGCCGGACAGATTTCGCGGGTAGCCCCCTCCTTGTATTTTGCCTCGTAGTCAAAGAATTCATAGCCGGATTCAGGTATAATCTCCACAATAGGGAGCAGTTGCAGGTCACTATTTCCCAGGACCCCCCCCGTGATTTCAAGGCCTTCCAGGTAGGCCTCAACAATTGCGTGTGATCCATATTCAAAGGCGGTGTCAAGGGCCCCTGGCAATTCTTCAGGGGTCAGCACGATATTCATGCCGATACTGGATCCACCGAACCTCGGCTTGACAATCAACGGGTATCCAGGTTTTTCGGCAAGGCGTTTCGCATCGTAAGTCTCTCCTCGCATCAGCACTTCAAATGGCGGCACTGGGAGGCCTGCCTCCTTGTACAGCCGTTTGGATACCCATTTGTCCATTGCCAGGGCGCTTCCCAGCACTCCAGAGCCCTGATAGGGGATATGAAGGAGATCGAGAAGCCCCTGAACAGTGCCGTCTTCGCCATAAGGCCCGTGCAGGACAATGAATGCCACATCGATGCCGGACGCATCGGCTACAAGTTTTCCAAGGTCGGTGGCCGGGTCATAGCGAGTGATATGGTATCTCGCCTTGTCAAGGGCTTCGTACACCTGGTTGCCGCTTTTGACCGAGACTTCACGCTCAGAGGAGATGCCACCCGAAAACAAGGCGACCCTAAGCTTTGTCATTCGCCTGTAAGTCCCTTCTTGGCTTCTAGGAATTCGTCGAAAGTAATCAGATCTTGCTTGAGAAGGCGGGCCAAGTTGGCGAGTTGCTCCGAACGATCGAGACCTGGCTCCTTGAGCTGCTTCATCGTTTCTGAGTTGCCATGAGCGATGGTGAGTGGTTCCTGGCTGTGGCCGAGCTTAACGCTTGCGAGTCCGCCGAGAAGGTTTATTTCTATAGTGCGTCCCTCAAAGACAGGGTCATTGAGTATGTCCCTTAACTTCTTGCCGCGTTTTTTCATGTATCTCCACGACAAGTATCCAGACCCGGCGATAAGCACACCGCCAATGGCCAGGATCCAGGGCAGATATGTGACAACGCCCCCAAACAGGAGCATGAGGAGACCAAGGCCAAGAATCAGGGTAATGTGCAAAAAAAGGACAAAATAGGCCAACAGGACACCCCTGAAAATGCTATCCTGTTGTCCCAAGGCATCGTGTATTTTATTCATCGTTCCACCCCATGGCAGGACATTCCTCGCACTTTGGATTCCTTTTCAGGCAGAAGGTGTGCCCAAGATGGACCAGGAGTGCATGGTACTCATTAAACATGGCAACGTCAGGCGCGAGGGAGTCCAGAAAATAATCGCGAACCTCATCATAAGATGCCTCCTCGGGCATGAGGCCGTGCCTGAAGAGGATTCGTTTCGTGTATGTGTCTACGACAAAAGTTGGTTTGTCTCCAGCATAAAGCAGAATGCTGTCAGCCGTTTCCGGCCCGATCCCATTGACGGCTAGCAACTCGTTTCGCAAGGCTCCCAGATCTCGGTCCAGGAGACGATCCAGGTCGCCTCCACTTTTCCGGAAAAGAAACTCGATAAAGTGTTTCAGCCGTCGGGCCTTTATATTGTAATAGCCTGCGGGCCTGATCAAAGTCGCCAAATCCTGAACCGGCATATTGTACAGGACGTCAGGGGCCAGGAGGTTCCCTGCTTTCAGGTTATTGATGGCCTTTTTGACATTTCTCCAAGCCGTATTTTGAGTGAGAATGGCGCCGACAACGACCTCAAAGGCAGAATCCCCCGGCCACCAGTGGCGAGGCCCGAACGCCTTGTATAATCTGTCGTAAAGATCCTGCAAAATCGCTTTTTTGTCGTACATGTGTATTCTAGCCGCCGAAGCGCTCCACCAGTTTTTGTTCATAAAGCTGGTCTTTTTCAAGGCTGGCAGGCGTTTGACGTAGCATGTTGAGCTTCATGATAAGGAAATTCAGCTTCTTGAGTTGGCGATATTTGGCTTTGGTGTCTTCCATGCCGGCGAGCAGATCTTCGGCTTTTGCAATTTCCTTTCTCAGGGATACCTCAGGCGGAACAAAGTTGGCGTTCTTCAAGATTTTGTAGGCGATTCGAAGATCTTCCGGCACATGGGAATCATCTTCAAGCTTCAGCGGCTTTCCAGCGCCCGGGAGGTCATCAAACATCCCGTTCCTTATGGCTTCTTCTATACGCCTTTCAGCGATTTTCTGAAAACAGATCATGATTATGAAAAATCTCGAATTCTGAAGCAGCAGATCTGCTCTTCATGAAATCGCATAGCGATTTCATTTATAAAGCTCCTTATCAATAAACAGGCTCACAACATCCTGATCCAGACGTCTGGCCTTTGCATGGGCCTTGAGTATTTTGCAAGCCTTTGAAACAGGCATGGCGCTGCGATAGGGCCGATCGAGGGCGGTCAAGGCATCAAAGATGTCTGCAATGGTCAGGATGCGAGACTGCAGCGGGAGTTCATCAGATTTGAGTCCTTTGGGATAGCCTGTTCCGTCGAGAAATTCATGGTGCGAGCCTGCAAACATGGGAACATTTTTTAAGGATTTCGTAAAAGGAACATTTTTTACTATATTGTATGTGTGTTCGACATGAGTTTGGACCTTCATGTATTCCTTTTTCGTCAGACTCCCTTTTCTTACCGAAAGAGATTCGATTTCCTGGTCGGTAAGGAAAGGCCTTACATTTCCTTCAAGATCTTTGTACGTCTTGGAACCTATGGCCCGAATGGTCGTTACGTCTTTCCCTGATAGAGATTGTGATCGGTTCACTTTCTTGACAAACGCAAAATCCTTTTCTATCGCCTTCCTTTCTATTTCCACCTGTTTCTCTATGGTGTCACCCCATGGTTTATTTCTGTTTTTAACGGAGCTGTGTTTTCCAATAGAGACTGCACTCAGGGTCTTGATCAGCTCAAACCGGGTTGCAATCGTGGCCATGGTCTCATCAGAGAGCTTGCGTCCTTTGTCCAGGATACGCTCGGGAACGCCGATTTTTCCTATATCATGAAGCCAGGCCGCATAGATGAGTTCTTCCATTTGTTCTGTGGTGAAAGAGATATCTCGAAAGGGGCCCGCAGTCTCATCGTTGATGGCACGAGCAATGGCTTCGCAGTGATTTGCCACTCGTTTGGAATGACCTGCGGTGTGAGGGCTTCGAGCATCGATGGCAGAAATAGAATACCATATCAAGGACTCAAACACGGCCTTGATATCCGCAATCAATTTTGCGTTTCGGATAGCTACTGCTGCCTGTGATGCCAGAGACATGACAAGGTGTTCGACTGATTTCCGGAAGGGGACAACGGCGCCTGCCTTGTCCATAGCGTTTATCAATTGGAGGACGCCCAGAAGTTCTTCTCCCTGGTCTTTCATGGGCACAACGAGCATGGACCTTGTAACGTAGTCATTGCGAAGATCAAAATCAGGATTGAAATGGTACGGCACTGCCTTGGCCAGATTGTAGACGTCTTTTATGTTGAGGATTTTCGCCGTGCATCCCACATAGCCCGCGATGCTTTCTTCTGAAAGGGGGAGAGGGTAAGGTTTGAAATCCGGCATAGAATGTGATCGGCCCCTCAGGGTGTCGTTTTGCGTCACATAGAAATAAAGCATGCCACGGTCCAGGATGTACAGACTTCCGGCATCTGCGCCTGTAAATGTTCTGGCTTCATGGACGATTACCTCCAGAAGCCTTTCCAGATTTATTTCACTGGAAAGGGCGATGCCAATCTGATTGAGCTTTTCGACCTGTTTTCTTAATTCGGCCTCAGAGAGCGCTTCCAGCCCATTTACGGTCGCATAAGGAACCTCATGCCCAACGGATTTTTGAGTATCCGCAGTTTCGACTTGTGCATCCATAGTCTTTTTATATAAGATTTGAGTTGCGGTTTCAAGGGTCTTTGTTTCTCTTGATAACGGTCTTTGTTTGGAATAACGGCCTTTGTTTGGAAAAAATATGGAGTTTTGAGGGGAATATCATGACAACACATTCTTTTGGTTACGCAAAGCTCGATCAGCCGGAAGTGCTGCAAGCCCTGTTCCATCCTCGCAAAGAAACGGGCTCGGGCCCCCCACTGAAGGCCATTGATTATGGGATCCCTGTGGAAGAAGGTGTTCGGATCGGCGCCAGGTTTCACATGGCCGGTGTTGAGGAGCTAAATATCTTGTTTTTCCATGGAAACGGGGAGATCGTCGGCGATTACGACAGCGTTGGGCCAGTGTTTAACGAACACGGTCTGAGCTTCTTGGCTGTGGATTATCGAGGCTATGGACGGAGTGACGGGACGCCTACGGTAACCTCCATGATGCGTGACACCCACGTCATCTTTAAGGAGATTAGGGGTTGGCTCAAAGCTGAAAACAGAACAGGCCCCCTTCTGGTCATGGGCCGATCTCTTGGGAGCGCCTGCGCTTTAGACTTGGCGGCCTCCGACGAAGGAGACATATCCGGCCTTATTATTGAAAGCGGCTTTGCCCTCACAGTGCCACTTCTGAATTGCCTGGGCGTTGACACTCAGGCCCTTGGGATCACGGAGGCGGATGGCTTTAAGAACCTGGCCAAGATCGCCCACTTTGCCAAGCCCACTCTTACTATCCATGGCCAGCACGACCAGCTTATTCCGGTGATGAGTGCGGAACTCTTACAGGTTCATTGCCCCGCGCGCAGCAAAGAATTCCATATGATCCCGGGCGCTGATCACAACACCGTCATGGTGCGTGCCGGCAATGTCTATTTTGAGATCATTAAGCGCTTCACCAACAAGATTGAGGGAAAACGTCCCAAGCACAGCTTTCGACGAAGGTCTAAACCTTGATTCCGGACAATTCATTAGCGCTGGTGGAAGGTCAGACTCGGGGAAAAGAGAAAAAAGGCTATTAGGAGACAATAGGATTGAACCCGAAACGCATGCTTTGGGATTACCCGAATCCGCTAAAAGATGACCTGTGGAGGGCCAGAAGAATGGCGGAGTTTTTTCCCTTCGTGCTTGAAGAGCTTACAGAGGAGGATAGAAAGACCCTCCTCAGACGGCTTAATGAAATAAATGTTCCTGATGAGAGGAAGGAATTTATAAGGATGGTGTGCGGTGAAAAACAGGATACTGACTGAAAAGCAGGAGGCGTTCATAGACAACCTGCCTGATGAAATTCTCGCCGAGTTTTACCTGACAGGCGGTACCGCTCTCTCTGCATTCTACGTCGAGCACAGGCTTTCTAAAGACCTCGATTTCTTCACAGACACTGAAAAACAAATGCCTCGCATAGAATTTCTGATAGCACTATTAAGGAGGCTTGCCTCCGTAAACGATATCCGTTATGAGCGTCTTTTTGATCGCAGGATATTTGAGGTTGTCTTCAAAGATAGTGACACTCTTAAAGTGGAATTTTCCACCTATCCGTTCAAAAGCATCGAGGAACGAAGAAAAGACGGAAGGCTTGTGGTGGATAGCCTATTGAATATCGTCACAGGAAAGCTCTTTGCCCTGAGCGATCGATATGATCCAAAGGATTTCGTAGACCTCTACTTTGTTCTGCGCAACTATGACTGGAGGTTGGGCGATTTGATAAGAAAAACCAAAGAGAGATTTGAAATCAGGGGGCTTGAGTACATTATTCCTGAGAGGCTACTTCTCGTGAAAAAGGTTGGGCTGGACGACCTTCCTATAATGCTTAAGGAGATAGATGCAGAAGAGATGAAGCGCTATTTCCTGGGGCAGGTCTCCGAGTTGGCAAAGGAACTATCGGAGGGAAAAGGTAATGAACAGAGATGAAATAGTCCTTTCTTTGCGCCGGTTTAAGGAGGTGAATAAGGACAGATACGAAATAATAAGAATAGGTATCTTTGGTTCGGCAGCCAGAGACAACATGGATGAGCAAAGCGATATCGATGTTGTTGTGGAGCTTGGAAAACCGGATTTGTTCTATCTTATAGGAATTAAGCAGGATCTGGAGGAGAAGTTTCACAGAACTGTAGATATTGTAAGATATCGGGAAAGAATGAATGCTTTTCTCAAAGGCAGAATAGACAAAGAGGCCGTTTATGTATGACAAAGAGCTTGTTTTAGAAATATTGTCTCAGATTTATCGGGCAAGCCAGACTATCTTGGAGCGTTTTGAACCGGTCAAATCTGTACATGATTTTACGGACTCACCAGCAGGCATGGAGAAACTTGACAGTATTTGTATGCTGCTGATCGCAATCGGCGAGGCATTAAAAAATCTGGACAAGGCGACAAATAAGACGCTTTTATTACGATATCCTCAAGTTGATTGGAAAAAAGCCAAAGGGATGAAGGATATCATCAGCCATCATTACTTTGAGGCGGACGCAGAGGTAATATACGACGTCTGCAAAAACAACATTGTTGAACTGGCACAAACCATAAAGCAAATAATTCAAGACATATCATAATGGCCTTGCACAAGAATTATGCACGTTCTGCACGAACGTCCCGGTTGACAACCACAGAAAAAATCGGTATGGTGAAGCAGATAATCTGAAATACGGAGAATTGGTATGCATGCCAGGACAATCCAAGTTCGAAAACGCGGCACCATCACGCTCCCGGTAACAATACGAGAGAAATATCATCTGGAGGAAGGTGACCCAATTACGCTGGTAGACCTGGGAGAAGGTGTTTTTCTCAGTCCGAAGCGTTCCTTGCTACCAAAGCTCGCACAAGAAATTGATCGTTTGAGGGAAGAACACGGCGTTTCAACAGAAGAACTGATTGCAGGTGTGGCAGAGCAGCGGGCAAGATATGGCACGGACGTGGAATAGAAGTGAAGGAACTCAATTTTCCAGTACCCGTATTTTTTGACTCAGATGTAATGATTGCCGGAAGTGCTTCTGCCAGTGGCGCATCCTTTGCCCTCCTACAGCTAGCTGAATTGGGTCTCATCATAGGGCATATTTCCGTCCAAGTGCTGGAGGAGTGCCGAAGAAACCTTGCCAAGAAACTGCCCAGCGCTATCGCCCCTTTTGAGAAAATTGTTCAAAGATGTCTAACGGTCAGGAGAAAGTTGCCCGACGAACATTCATTATCTCTGGCCTCAAACCAGGCAGACAAGAAAGATGTTCCCATATTAGCATCCGCATTGGAAACAAAAGCATGTTTTCTGGTTATTTTTAATGTGAAGGATTATTGGCCTGCCAACACTATAGGACTAGAGATTTTGACACCCGGGGAGTTGTTGTCCCGTATTCGATCGGCTTTGAATAAACTGTCTGACGACGGATCGTGACAAATGCATGCCGTTGTTGAAAAAGCTGCATTAAAGATATCAGTAGCTGAATTCTATTTACGATTTCAAGAGCAAGCGCTGGGGGATGCCACATATTGAAACAAAGCCAGCGCGTGTCGATCACTCCACAGCCATTTTCTATCCCCTTTTTGAATGGTCTATGTCAAATCAACGGGGGACGTCGAGCTTCTTTTCTTGCTCGATTTTTTCGTGAAGCCAGATCGACATGAGTTGGGTGTGAGAAATACCTTTATTGCGGGCAATGCGTTTTAGCATCGAGATATCAAATGGGTCCAGACGAAGTGATACAGGCTGACGGGCAGGACGTGGAACTTTAAAAGGCTCTGCCTTGTCAAGGAGTTTTTGAACCTGTTCCGGACTCTCGCCGGCAATGGCGGCATCCCATTCATTAGCTTCTTTCTGGAGCCTTTTTCTTATTTTCTTTGGGAGTGTGCTCATTTCCTGATCCTCCTGAAATAGGCCTTTTTGGTGGAAGTCGACATAGGAAATGCTGTTACGCATCTCCATACCCCATGCTCAGGATAGGGGGCCACAATGACTTCGATACAGAGTCCGGAGGCATCAGTGCCCCACAGACGGTATCGATATTCGGTAGATTTTCCCCTCTTCTTTTTATTTTTAAGAGCAAGGGTCGGAAACGGCCCCTCACTGTGGTAAACCTCCTCCACCTGGGCGGGGCGTAGCCTATGAGTGGCAATGTGATTGATATTGCCTTCGTCCCAGTCAGGCTTAAGAGATTGGTCGAGCTTGATCACGAAGTGAATATAGCGTAATTATTTGATTACGTCAAGGTACCCATTCGCTTCACATCAGCAGTGAGGGGCTCATGGGTTGGGACAATAGTCAACAATAGGAAAATAGTACTGACCCCTTCATCGGCAAGCACCCGGGGCCACGTGTTTGTGGTAATGTTGGCCTATTTGCTGGAGCGTGAACTGTATAAGCATTGGCATAGCTTACAAGTGACGATACCAGAGGGTATTGATGAGTTGGGTTCACTGCGAGGAGTGGAGATCACTATCGACATCTCTATATTGCTGATTTGCCAACCTATTTAGGAGGTCAATTTTTTGCTTGACAGGAAGAGCATAGAATGTCCCTAAAATGTCCCAGGTGAAGTCTGTCTCCCTTGACCGTTTTACAACGAGACTGGGCGCCGTCTTCGCCTCCCTGCTGGAGGAGGTTGCGGTTGCAATCGCTTTTTGCGTGGGGTACCAAGGTGTCTGAGTCAAAGGATAGGTCATGACTGAAGAATATTATGCGCATAGCGTGGAAGGGAAACCACCTTCCGAATGGCAGCCGCTTGATCAACATTTGAAGAATGTTGCAAAAATGGCCCGTTTATTAATCAGCACAAATTATGATCGTTTCTATTGTAATATCTTGTACTTGGTTTGGTCCGACCCCATTCCAACGGGACAGATCACAGATCAAGGGGCGGCCCGAGTTTGCTCCCAAGGAATTTCATCAAAAAAAAGCCTAAGTGTGACCGTATCTGTCACAGTGTTATGTTATAAGAGCAGCAAATAAAAGAATGGGCCAGCGCCTTAAGCTGTACTTTGGCGCTGGCTCATAATACCCAACCAATTCAAATCACTGGTACATATGATAACCTGATCCGCACCCAAAACCGCTAAACAGGGAACAGCCATGCGGGGTGAACAGTTAACCAGGCAGTGGCGTATCTTGCGTACCATCGAGTCCGGAAAGAATGGCGCCACCGTGGCCGAGCTTGCCGCACAAGAAAACTGTCACCCCCGCACCATCTGGCGCGATGTTGCCGCCATCCAGGCAGCGGGTTTTCCCCTCTATTCCGAAAAAAGTGGTCACAAAAGCCGCTGGGGCTTTGTCGAAGGCTACAAGTTTCAACTCCCGGTACCGTTTACCGTCACGGAGTTGATGAGCCTTTATTTCTACCGTGACATCCTTCGGATTTTCAAAAACACCGTCTTTTATGAATCCCTGGATGAACTATTTCGCAAGGTCAGAGCCACCCTCCCGGAAGAGAGCCTTTCCTACTGAGGCGCATTGAGCAGACCTTTCACATCGGTTTCAAGCCTTTCAAGGACTACTCCAGATTCAAAGAAGTCATAAAACAGATCGATGAGGCCGCTCTGAAGCTCCGGGTCGTTGAGATGCGCTATTATTCCATGTCTTCAAAGCGCGAGACCACGCGCAAGGTAGACCCGTACAAAGTCTGGTTTTTTAACGGCACCCTTTACTTGATCGGCTGGTGCCATGTGCACGACGACGTCCGGATGTTCGTGCTGGACCGCATCCGGCTTCTCCATGTGACAGATGAGCGATTCATCCCGCCCGACGATTTCGACTTGGACGAATACATGAAGGACTCTTTCGGTGTTTTTCATACGGATGTGGAGAAGGTAACCATCAGGTTCGACAAGGCATTGGAAAGATATCTTAAGGAAAACATCTGGCACCCCTCGCAGATATTCAAGAAAGGAAAAGACGGCAGCCTCCTCATGACCATGGAGGTCGGGGGGTTTTGCGAGGTGATGAGCTGGGTCCTCGGCTTCGGCAGGCAGGCCGAGGTGCTGGAACCGGAGCATTTGCGGAAGGCTGTGGCAGAGGAGCTTGTGGTTGCGGCGGAGAAGTATGCAGAAGATCCCTCCCATGTGTGCGAGCAAGATTCGGTTGGTTTTGAGGTTAAGGAAAAGCATGCGGGTTATGGGAAAGGTGCAAAGACAAAGAAGAGATAACATAGGGAGTGTTGGGACTGAGGCTTTGGGTATGTTTTCCACCACCCTTCCCAAAGCTGTCCCCAAGGTCCAATATTACTGCTTGTCAGTCAATATCCTCACCAAGTCCATCAAGGTCAAGGAAGAGGCCGCATCCTGTGGAGGCGTCAGTTCATGAAGACCCTCGAACAGCTCTCCACTCGACCAGAGATGATACCGGCCATTACCACATGGTATCTAACACACTTGGCCGAGGCCAAAGGTAAACAAGCGCTTTTTCTCAAACATGGCCTTCAACGGCTCAAGGCGTTAAGGGAACACGCCATCATCGAAAGTGCTATTTCGTCAAATCGGATTGAAGGCGTACGGGTTGATCAAGCTCGTGTCCAAGCAGTGGTTTTGGGTAAGTCACGTCTCAAGGACAGAGATGAAGAGGAGGTCCGAGGGTATGGAAATGCTATAAACCTGATTCATGAGGAAGGTGCTGATCTCGAGGTATCGGAAGAGGCAATCTTTAAGCTGCATCGCCTTGCTCGCGGTGGGATCTGGGATTCCGGCAAGTACAAAGAAAAAGAGAGCGACATTGTCGAAAGGTGCCCGGATGGCAGATCGCGGGTGCGCTTCAAAACAGTCGAAGCAGTTCAATGCCCCGAGTTTATGGGCCAACTGAACTCTCTTTGGCATCGCGCCATCGAAGAGCAATGGGCACATCCCCTCATTGTCGTAGCCGGGTTTAATCTCGATTTTCTGTGCATCCATCCCTTTCGTGACGGTAACGGCCGGGTTTCCCGACTATTGCTTCTCCTTCAGGCCTACCATTTGGGATATGGGGTAGGTCGTTACATCAGCATTGAAAGGCTGATCGAACAAAACAAAGACCGGTACTATGAAACTCTGGGGCTGAGCTCCCAGGGCTGGCATGAGGGGCAGCACGATCCCTGGCCGTATGTGAATTATATTTTGTTCATCCTGAAGACAGCCTGCGCTGAATTCGAGGACCGACTGGGCCGGTTGAAAAGTCCGCGCGGCTTCAAGACCGAACTCGTCAAAGACGCCATAGAGAGAAGGTTCGGGGAATTCACTCTATCGGACCTTGAAATTACCTGTCCGGGTGTCAGCCGAGACATGATCCGCCGGGTGCTGCAAGAACTGCAAAAGCAAGGTATGGTCGAATGCCTCGGTCGAGGTCCAGGGGCGCCGTGGCGGAAAAATAGGTAATATCCTTAAAAGGGGTAATAAAGAGGGTAATATTGTTTCAGAAAAATGCAAATGCCGGATTGAGGCAGACCTCCTGTCCCCCGGCGACCGAGAAACGGAACAGTTCCGAAAGGATCTTGCAAGAGCAAAGCGCCGCCTTCTTGGCACAAGAGTCAAGCGCAGACCCCTTGTCAGGCTCCATCGGATGCTTTCAGACTTCCTCTCTGGGACTTGAAGGACTAACGGATAAGAGGGACGTTCGATGATCCAAAACTACTATGCGCACAGCTTGGAAGGAAGGCCGCCGAGTGAGTGGCAGCCGCTTGATCAACATTTGAAGAATGTTGCAAAAATGGCCCGTTCATTTGCCGAGGCTTTTGGTCCAAGAGATTGGGGCTGTCTTGCGGGACTAAAGAAACGCCCCTTTGGAGGGGCGTCAGGCCGACGATGCTAATGCCGGCGGGGCTCAATTGATCTTCATGCCATCAAAAAGCAGGCTTTGAAGTCAACATTTCGTTGTTCCTGCATTGAGGTACATTTTTGGGATGTTCTCAATTCGGAATCCCTACCGCTGCCAATATTTCCTTGGCATTGTGGTTGGAAACTACAAAAAAAGTCTTTTTTGTCATTTCGACCGATTTTCGACGTCCGTGTTTCCGACAGTATACCCTGGGGTAGACTGAGGCAATATTATGGTTTGACCGCAGAAAATCTCGCTATATACTAAGACCATGCAACGCATGATCTCCCCTGCCGTAAGAAGGACATACCGCTTGATCAAACTGATCCAGGAGATTAAGTGCAGTCCAAAACAACCCATTGATCGATTGATCCATAATCTCGGAATAAGCAAGGCCCAATTTTACAAAGACAAAAAGTCCTTGGCAGAGTTGGAATTCGAGTTTCGTTACAGCAGGCCGCTCGGCCGCTTTGTCGTCACCAAAGATGCCTTCCTGCCTGTTGAAGATTTGAGTATCAGCGAACGCCTATCCCTCGTGATGGCCGTAAGGCAGTTGTCAGCCGCTGGAGACTACCTCCTCAGTTTTGAGGGCCTGAATGCGGCCCGCAAATTGACGGCAGACCTTCCGGGGCCGCTTCGGGACAGCACACACGTGTTGTTTGACGACCTGGTTCTAAAGCAGGGCTTTGGCTGCGACAGAAAGATCCTGGAAAGGCTTCAAACCGCCATAGGCGAAAGCAGACGCGTGGTCCTTGATTATTTGCGGCCCGAATCAGACAAACCAACACCTGAAGAATTAGACCCATATCATCTCTTTTTCAAGAGGCGTGCCCTTTACGTAGAAGGATATTCCTGGACCGAAAAAGGAATCCGCATGTACCGGGTCAACCGGATCAAGGCCGTTCGCTTTACACCCATGCAGTTTACAGTCAGGCAAGATTATGATTTTGCCAGGCGTCATAAAAACGCCTTTTCAGCCTTCCCTGGCGAGCAAACCGAAAAAGTCGCGGTTCGTTTCAGCCCAAAGGTTCGCCCTTACATCGAAGAATCCCTCTGGCACTACAGTCAGGTCATTAGCAAGGAAAAGGATGGAACAATCCGGTTTGAAGTGGACGTAGCCGAACCGAGAGAGGTTATGTGGTGGGCCTTTCAGTGGGGGGCAGAGGCGGAGATCCTGGAACCGGGATGGCTGCGGGAGGAGGCGAAAAGGGAAATGATAAAGATGAGTAAGCGTTATGATTAATCCTGAAACCTGCGTTA
The DNA here is from genome assembly GCA_016930875.1 of Deltaproteobacteria bacterium. Taxonomy (NCBI): domain Bacteria; kingdom Pseudomonadati; phylum Myxococcota; class Myxococcia; species Deltaproteobacteria bacterium. The sequence continues at coordinate 70,331 of JAFGFW010000021.1, forward strand.
TTTGAACGGGTTCAGAATGTGGATATCATCAATGACTGTGTCGTGTGATAAATCTTCGGTAAGAAAAGAAGGCCCTATCTTTCATGAAGCTCGTTCCTGGTCCATGTCTTTGGTCCAACCTGGATTGGCCTTTTTTTCATCAAGTCGATTATTCGATTCATGGCCTCCTGGTATTGTTCGTCATGGTGGACCAGGTTTTCCAATTGACCTCTCACAAATTTGGTCAGGGTCGTTTTTCTTTTTTGACAGGCAATCCTGGCCTTATAGAGAACGTCTTCGTCGAGAGAAAGGGTCAAATTTCGTCTCATGTCCACCCTCCTGTGCTCACATATTATGTGAAAAAGAATAGTATGTTGTCTGCAACATGTCAAACAAAAATGATCGAATCAACATCCCATGAAAAAAGTCAGACGTTGTCCGTCCTTTTGTCCGGACTCAAGAGCACGGTTAGTTGTGAATGCAAGTTTCCCAGATGCTGTTTGGAAAATCTCTACTGCCCTTGGCGGTACGAACAACAAGGTCTTTGCCTCACTTTACAAGCTTCAACTCCCTGATCCGGAAATCCTGGCACGGAAGATCGAAGCGGAACGGCGGCGTCTGGAACAACGGCAGGGTTTGAAAAAGCCGATCCCCCTCACCCAAACCCTCTCCCCCGTGGGGGAGAGGGCAGGGTGAGGGGGCAACCTCAAGTTTGAGAAGTTGCGAGAATTGGAGGTGGCAGAACTGAGGGAGGTTATGTGGTGGGCCTTTAAGTGGGGGGCGGAAGGCACAAGCGCTAACTTGTCACAGCGAGGGGTGGCATGGACAAACTTGTTTGTCCGTGCAAAATATGGGAAAGCCTTATGTGAATGATAATTAGGCAATTATATTAGTCTATGGAGTATCTGACATAAGTGAGGAGCGAGAACACATGGAACATTTTTCATCGGAGTATTTCATCCTCCTGACAGAGGACGAGCTTTCCGCCCTTGTAAAGGCTAAGAACCGGGATGATTTTCAACCTGAATTGAAGGAGTTTCTTTACGCCGCCAAAAGGCTCAAACAACTTCGCCAACTTCCTTTTGACTCTGGCATTGAGGAATGGGTTGCTCCCCAGCTAATACTCAAGGATGGCGGTGAGGTTTTTGACAAAATACAAAGGCGCAGAGGCCACAGGGAGGTACATCCACTTCCGGCAAGACCCGGCGAACCGCAAATGGCTCTGAGCTATGACTGGTTTTGGGATCAATTCTGCGCTTTCTTGCGCGACAAAAGGATTTGGGCCTATAGGATCGAGACGCAACTGATTTTGGTCTGTCCTGAAGATGTTCCTTTTTCCATAGAGGAAGAGTGGGCAAATTTCTGGTCAGAGATCTCTTCTATGGAGAACCTCAAACAGTCCATTGAAGTATTCCTAAACAACAAGACCTTGTTCAAGAAGCAGGCAAAACCATGGGATTCCAAGGATATTCCCATACTATCAGAGGATATGGCCAGATATCTGATTCACTATTATCAAGATGGCAAATCGAAGAAAAAACATTTCAAGCAGGGAAGCATACCCAAGGCCATTGCAGAACTGGAAGAAGTGATACAGAGTTGCAACTATGCATCCATTCCGTTTAATCAGGCCAGCCCCACTGACCATGTTCAAGGCGGAGATTTTTTTCTCGGTCAAGAATATGTCAGGTGTGCCGCCTGCGGGGAAATCATTCGAAGAAGAGATGGTCTTAAAAGGCTGGCTATATTCATAAAAGATTCGGACGAACGTCCTCAATCCGGCAGACACAAAGACGACCTCAATATTTTTTGCAAACGTTGTATCGCCACAGTCTTCCTCTGTCCAGTCAAACTAGCGCCCGAAACGCTAACAGTCAGGTTCTTGGAAGCACAAAGCTCCAAAGGATCTGCAACGCCTGAAAGGTCCATCGAAACAGAATTGAAAAAATATGTTGCCCAAAGCCTTCATGTTCATGCGGGCAACTTTGTCAGCCTTCATCTCACGGAATCTGTTGACAGGAAACCTCTTTGTCAAATCTGGGGGGCTTACCATTACGCTTTGTGGAAGATGGCTGTGACCTTTCCTCCTGAATTGTTCGCGCAGGGTTTTTCTGTTGAAGCCTATCCGGGTGAAGAGACTTTTCGACTGCCCCGTTGGTCCCTGTGGTTTGTTTCTTCTCTCGCAGCATGGGACGGAGTATTTCGATACAATTGCTACGGAAAGAAAGATTTCAGACCTCACTTTGCTCAGTTCCTGCGTTTGGTGGCCCGCAAGAAGATTTTTCAAGCGCTTTATGTTTTGATTTCAGGACAGTTGATAGGGAACTATGCACAATCATGGAGGATCAATCAACTTCAGGATATTTGGAAGGAATTTGAAACCATACTAAAGGAGGACAAGATGCCAACCACTGATTATCGGAGAATCGCCGGGTTTGTTGGATTGCTCCTTCCCCTTGCTGAACGGGTGCAAGCAAGCAGACAGTCCGACGATGAAAAAAGGACAGCCATCAAGAAGTTGTTGGAAGAGGTGGATCAGCCCATTCAGTATGCCTATACAGCGGCCAGGGAAAGCGGGTATACGGATTTCATATTATGTAAGAGCCCGGGCAACAGGTATTTCTATGAAAAGGCCATCGAGCTTCTGAAGTGGGCAGGAGAAGAAATCGCGAATTTGGAGAATGAGGCGGAACGGCTAGCAAACAAATATGAGAAATTGTCTTGGGCAAAGGATGTCGAAGACAAGGTTTGTATTCGTTCAGATCAGATAGTGAGAGTGGCCGGCTCGCTGAGAAATGAAAATGAGAAGCCGTACAAAAACGAGACGGATTGGCGGGCTTTTGCATACCAGGTAAAGCTTGCCTTGTGGAGCATGTTCCCAAAGTATCTTGGGTCCAGAAATTGATATTTGAAAGGAGAAAAAAATGCCAACATTAAGTGGGTTACCTAAAACGAAGTCACCTCGTAACCATTATGACATTTATACTATTTTCGAAGCTCCTCAAGAGCTTTATTTTGGTGATGAGAAACAGGTTAATGTCAATATTGTGGAAAAGGTGCGAATCCAGTCGCCGGAAGGTGAGAAAGAAAAATGCTACATCAGCCCTACCAAGAGACGTGGAGTGGAAAGAAGGTGTTTGCTGTGGAGCGACGCTGATGGTCAGTTACTAATGGACAAGCTTGTTTGCGGCATTCCAAACACATGCTGCAAAGAATCTTGTCCTGTTTGTAGCGTCTATGGCGGCCTCATCACCGGAGAAAGGACCTTCATAGGAAGAATAACCCATTCGGGAGGCGTCGCAATTTTGCCACAAATAACAATTGAAAAACAACGAGCAATGCATCCAGCAATTATGGGGAATTTCAGAGAAGAAGTATCCAAAGAGCTTTTGGGTACCATAAATAAAGAACAAAATAGAAAGAAAGACGCCAACAAGTATAAGAAAGCCAGCGATCTCACCGAACCTATGCCGTATCGAAAAGAATACGCACAGCCCGGACTACTTTATCCTGTTTCCAATCACTGTCTGTCTATCAGCTCCGATGAATTCGCAACTGTTGCGTATGCCTTTTTGATGAGTTTAAATCGTTTGGGGGCGGGAAACCCCAAAGGCGTCTCTTTTGCCAGGGCCGCATGGGACGGCCAAGAGGATGAACCGTTGTTGGTAGTGGATGAATATAGAGTGCCCTTAGGCGAAAGGCCGATTGTTAGTCCTTCTGTAAGTGATAACGCCACAGCCATAGGAACCTTCATCAAACTGGCAAAGAGTGTTTCTTCAAACTCGGCTGATAAATTCAGCAGAAGCACGGGTAACGAGGCCTTAAAAAAACTTCAAGATGCTGCCAAGGTCTTTGAACAAAAGCATCTACAGGCGTGATGGCGAGGTATTTCATGGAATCCATATGGATATCGGAAATGGTATTTAGACCGACTGGACCTCTTACTTTCCGGCGGATGCCGTCCGGGATTTTGCACATCATGAGTTATCCTTTCATGCCGCCTACAACCATGAGCGGTTTCCTGAAAAGGCTTCTGTATATTGCCGAAGAGAAAGAATGGCCTGGATACGGTGACGACTGGTATAGAAAAAGAGGATCGCCGGGTAGTGAATTCACGCTGACTCTTGACAAGGAATACCGCACCTTGGGCGCTTTTCCTGACCGGAATAGGTGGAGCATTCACAAAACACGACGGCACGGTCCCAAAAATTTCAAGCACAAGGAATTCTCACAAATGCTTCGCACAGAGCACAAGGAAAACTATGAATTGCATCATTGGGACTATCTTTTTTGTGAAGAGCTTAAGGGTTGGGTGGCGGCCAAGGAGAGACTCCATCTTGAGAAACTGAAGTCTTTGAAAAACTTTGGTGGCAAGGCAGGTAAGGAAGGGTATGTTTTTGTTAGGGAGGTAGGCGAGCCCCGGGAACTAACCCTTGCAGAGGGTGATTTTCGACCGCTTGGACTGGTGACACAGCCATTCAGACCCTCATCAGGGACATTCTACAACCTTTATGGCCACCACTGGAGCAAGGACTACGAATGGTCAAACGGGGAAAAAGGAGGCGTGGTCGGGTACAGACAGTTGGGCGCGTGGTGGAACGTAAGCAGCGTCACAGGACCCTATTGGGCCATGGCTGAGGGGGTCGGTTTTCCAGCCCATGCCCCTGACTCTTTTCTAAAAGGGGACGTTGAACCGTTTTACGGAGCAGGCATATGAACTACTGGGGGCGGATTTTTTTTATTTATGAAGGCGAGACCTTGACAAGGATTTTGGGCCAGTCTCTCGAAAACCATACATCAAATTGCACGGCCATACTTGAAAAATTCGCCTCATCATATTTTCATGAAGAAACCAGGGATCGGCTTATGACAGCGGTTGAGCTTCATGACCTTGGCAAACGTGACACTTTCAGGATTAGATACGATGAATACGAGGAACGAGACAAAGAAAAAGGTAAGGGAAAACGCGCGAGAAAGGGCAAGGGGCAAGTCAACGAAAGAGGCAAGCTTGTTTATAGTTTTGCAGGACACCGCTTCAGAGTGCCTCATGATGATCCCTATGTGGCAGGTCTAATCCGTGCGCATCATGAATTCTCCGTGCAACAGATAAACAGGGAAAAGGCGCGCCTCTTGTCCGAAGAGGACAAAAAGAGGTTTGCCGATGATCTTTACCTCCTTTGCATGGCCGATCAGCTTGAAGCCGAACTGGCAGTAAAGGCAGTAGAAGAAAAAGAAGATGTCCCTCGCACATTCATGGAGTTTACCACCGTGAGGTCAGACATGCAGCCGGGGACTTTCACAGTTGTACCGTGGCCATTTGGAGTTTCATCCTTTTCGCTTTCTTTTGACTTAAAAGAGCTGTCCCTTGATGGTCTCGATAGAAAAAACCCGAAGACTGTCCAAGAGGCTCTCAAGGAAGCTAAGAATTTTGAGCAGGAAAAGATCACTATAAATCTGTCGGAGAAATTGGATGAACATTAATGACTACTATCAGCAGGCAGCGGAGTTTTCTCCAAACCCTCTTCAGGAAGAAGTGTGGAAAAGCTATTATCAAGGGGATGGCCATCCTGCATTCCTCGTAAGAGCAGGAACAGGCACGGGAAAAACCGAGGCGGTTCTTCTTCCTGCGCTGGCAGATTCGGTTCAGCGAAGGATCATAATGGTTCTGCCTTCAAAGGCCTTGATCGAGGACATGGGAGAACGAGTCAAGAAAATCGGGGAAAGGCTTTCGAAGAATAGGCTCTGCGATTTGAATATAACAGTGGATATGGGCGGAAGTTGCAGGCGTTTTTCCTGTCGGCACGGGAAGGCCGAAGCGAATACATATCCCAGGCATCTTTTTGCGGATGATGTCATCATTACAACGCTCGACAAATTCCTTTTTCGTCTGTTTGGATATGGCGAAAAAATCAAGTCTTATATCTTTCCACACCGCGTCTTTGGTTCCAGCCTAGGGAAACGTCCCTTTGTGATCTTTGATGAAGCCCATGAATACGAGGGTGTGGCATTTGGAAACTTCATAAAACTGCTTGAAGCTCTGTTTATCAAGGGAAAAGATCTGTGTGTAATGAGTGCCACCTTGCCGCCAAGATTTGCCAGCTTCCTCACTTCCATCGACGCCACTGACGGCAGCCTAGCTGAACAACAGGCCGTTTATCAAGAAAAAGCAATGAAAATGGTGAGTCAGGATAAATTCCTCAGCCATATTTCTTCCCTCTCTTTTTCGAAGGAAATCGTAGCTGGCCTCGCTCATAGAGTCAGAGAACACTACAACGGGTCAAAAAGAATCATTGCCAGGACCGAGTTTGTGAGTGATCTTATCAAATTATACGACAAATTAAAGGAGTTCAATCCTCTCATCTATCACGGCAGGTTAACATCTCGCCAGCGGCGGGACGTCATTCATAAATTGATCGAATGTCAAGATAAAGACCAAGGTTTTTTGGTCCTTGCCACTTCCGCCATTGAAGCTGGTTGCGACATCGACGCACACCTAATCGTTACTGAAATTTGTAACCCTGACAGTCTGGTGCAACTGGCAGGCAGGCTAAACCGGAAAGGCGTGATGAATGATGCGGAATTGGTGATTGTGGGAGACAAAATAAAGCCGATAGTGTCTTGCCTTGACAAGGACTCCGTCAAAACCTACTTGGATGATCTCAAAGGCATGAACGGTGTTTTTGATCCTGACGAGTTGAAAAAATACTTTGATCCTCCCAAAGGAGATTGGATGGGGGAAATCCTTTTCGACATGCTCTGGGAATATGTCTATGAAGGGGATTTGACGAGCAAACCCTTATGGGACAGAGGCATTCTGGTTACTAGGAGCTGGGAGCCGTCGGTTACCTTGTGTACGGGGTTAGAGCAGGAGACGAAACTTCCGATGAATCCCGTCCAAGTGGGGATAAGCAGATTAGCAGCACAGACAAATAAGTGGGGTGAAAATCTCAAGAATGAAAAGGTGAGCGAATACTTGTCGGTTGAAGACGATGGCACGTGGCATGCGGAAGTCCATCGAGCCTTTTTTAATGCTGACCGATGGGAAGAGAGCAGATGGTCAGTCTATCCTTTTCCCGAATACCGCATCAGTGCTTATGAAAAGACCGTCCTTTGTGTCATTGGCGAAGAGTTCACACACCTCTATTTCGACAATGTGTTGGGATACAAGAGGATTCCGAAGGTCTTTCTTAGAGGATACAAAAGCGGTTTTGAACGCATCTTGCAGCACAAACCACTGCAAAAAAGGGACGGTACCTTTAAAGTGGAGAACAAATGGGTAAAGGATTCAGGCAGCATCTGGTACCTGGAGCGTTGAGATGCCTGTAACAGCTATCATAAACATGCGTGCTTTGACCGGCGGGGCAATGCCCCGCTCCTTTCACTGCCTCATGCATCCCCTTTTCCTTGACCGCATTTCAGAGGCAGACTCAGAGTTGGGAGAGGCCGTTCACAGTTCCGGGGCCATGGTTCCTTTTTCAATATCGCCTGTAATGGGCAGGAAGATCAAGGGGGCTATCCTTGAAAACGAGAGCTACTGGGTGCGGCTTTGCTTCCTCCAGGCAGAACTTGAAGATGTGTTCCTCAATACCCTTGAGAGGGGTTTGTGGAACGAACCAATGCATCTGGGCGACCTCTCATTTCAGGTGGAAGATGTGATCCTTGGAAGACAGGACGGCAATCCATGGAGCGGACGAAGAAGCTATGAGGAGATGCTTTGTGATGGTCCAGTCTCCCAAAACGTGGCTTTACGTTTGGCAAGTCCGGTTTCCTTCAAACGAGGGGATCTGCATTATCCGCTTCCTGATCCGGGTATGATTTTTGGCAACCTGGCAAGGCGGTGGAATCTCTTCTCCTCTGAAAAGGTGCCGGAAAAACCGATCTGCACGGATGTGAGCTATTCTTTTCTTGATATTTGCACAGAGCCTTATGCATTGAGGAAAGGGGGCAGTATTTTGGGAACAATAGGAAGACTCACTTTTATTTTCCAGGGCAATGAAGAGATGTGGCGGTATTATCGAACGCTCCTTGATTTCGCCTTTTTCTCCGGCATCGGAGTCAAGACCACCCAGGGCATGGGGATGTGCAGAATCATCGAATGAGCATGAGTGAAGCAGCCAACCATATTCCGGTCTCCTATCTCAACGCCTACGTTTACTGCCCCAGGCGGTTTTACCTGGAGCATGTCCGGGGAATGTTCGAAGATAATGTTCACACCATTGAAGGCCGAAGCCGTCATCGGGTTGTGGATATGAGGGGAAGGGAAGCGAAGCCCGCTAAGAAAGAGGAAGTGATTCATCGGCGGTCAGTGTCTTTTTCTTCAGACAGGCTGGGCATAACCGGCAAGCTGGATCTGGTGGAAGAAAAGGAAGGCCAGGGGATTTACCCGGTTGAGTACAAGAAGGGCAAGAAGCCGAAGGATAGAGATCCCTGGCCCAATGACCAGGTACAACTGTGCGCCCAGGCGCTTTTGATGGGAGAAAACGGGCTGCACTTTCCGAGCAAAGGTTACCTCTATTACATCAGCTCCAGGGCCAGGGTCGAAGTCCCCATGAGCGAGAAGCTGATAGAAGAGACAAAGGGGACTATTGCCGGATGCCACGAGATTTCAAGAAAGGAAATCGCCCCTCCCCTGGTCGAGAATCGCAATAAATGCTTTGGCTGTTCGTTGAACGCGATCTGCCTCCCTGAAGAAGAGGAGGTAGCAAAGGGGAAGAAGGTCAACGCGCGGACGATTCTTCCCATGGGTCTGGACGGCGATGTCCTCTATGTGGACACCATCGGCGCATATCTCGGGCTTTCGGGCCAAAAAATAAAGATCACGGCTCCCGGCGGCGCACAAGTCGGGGGAGCTTCCCTGGAAACCCTGAGAGAGGTTGTGCTTTGCGGTCCTGTGCAGGCTACCAGCCAAGTTCTCCACGCCTGTCTGAAACACAACATCCCGGTTCATTACATGAACCTCTATGGCCGGTATCTGGGCCTGTCCACACCGTTGCTTCATTATCATGGTATTATGAGGGAGGCCCAGTGGCGAGCCCACTTCGATACTTTTCGCTCTCTTGAATTGGCCAAGGCAGTGGTGTGGGCCAAGCTGACAAACATGAGGACTCTCATGATGCGCTACCTCAGAGATGAGCGGACTGATGTTGATAAGGAGAATTTCAGACGTCTCCGGGATCTGAGAAAAAAAGCTGAAAACGCAAAAGACAGGTCTACGCTCCGGGGTTATGAGGGACTTGGAGGGAAGATCTATTTCAGCCAGCTTGGCCGTTATATCAAGCTGGACAAGCAATCATTTTTCCCGTTTGCCGGCAGAAACAGAAGACCCCCAAGAGATCCGGTGAATGCTCTCTTGAGTTTTGGCTATAGCCTCCTTGCCAAGGACTGCACAGGGACAGCGATCCGTGTGGGCCTTGATCCGTATTGTGGCTTTTATCATACCATGAAATACGGTCGCCCTTCACTGGCGCTCGATGTCATGGAGGTCTTTCGTCAACCAGTGGTTGATTCGCTGGTCTTAACTTGCATCAATAATGGCGTATTCACTCGAAAAGACTTCTACCAGTATCAGAACGTCTGTTATCTTAACGAAAAAGGAAGGAAGAAGTTCTTGGCTCAGTACCAAATGCGCAAGAACGATTTGGTCACGCATCCCAAGTTCCATTACAGGCTAAGTTACGAGAGGACAATTGAGATCCAGTTCCGCCTGCTTGGCAAATACCTCCTGGGCGATATTGACAACTACGAGGGCTTTCATATCAGATGAAAAGAAACTATCTGGTGGGCTACGATATTTCTGATCAAAAAAGACTGGCAAAGGTTGCCAAGGTAATGACAGAGTTCGGGTTAAGGATTCAGTATAGCTTTTTTCACTGCATCTTGGCGGATAGGCAGAAGAAGCGCATGAAGGAACGTCTGACGGACATCATCAAAGAAGGAGATGACCAGATAATCATTCTTCCGGTGACCGAAAGACAACTAAAGGAAATAGAATTTGTGGGATTCAAGATCAACCTTCACATGGAAGGCATTATTATTGTGTGACTTGCGAGCGGTGGCGAAGAAGAAAAACTGCAGGGAGTGCCCGCATATTCAATATGTCTTTAACGTGAGGGACTTACACATGAAGCAGGAGAGTGCTTATGCGTCATTTTGGCATAAGCAGCAGGCGAGGCTGGAACCTCTCGTAATGTGTGACAGAAAGCCTTGCCAGTGATACTTCCATGGAAGATGCTGAAGGAATAACCGAATTCCCTGAAAGGGATTGAAACGCGTTGATCCTCTGATAGACGATAATCCTGAGACCATGAAGGAATAACCGAATTCCCTGAAAGGGATTGAAACAGAGACTCCCATACACGCCAAAGTCAAGAATCCGTGAAGGAATAACCGAATTCCCTGAAAGGGATTGAAACTTTTCTCCAGCGACCAAAGAGCAAACCGTATTTACGGGAAGGAATAACCGAATTCCCTGAAAGGGATTGAAACGCCCGACGTTTCTCTCTCATGCCAGATATGGGTCTGCGAAGGAATAACCGAATTCCCTGAAAGGGATTGAAACTCGAAAATGTTGGAGTTCCAAAAGGTACAGCAGATTTCGAAGGAATAACCGAATTCCCTGAAAGGGATTGAAACCCGGTTCCTGCATGGCCTCGGCAAACCGCTTGTTGATCGAAGGAATAACCGAATTCCCTGAAAGGGATTGAAACTTGAGGATATGAAGGAAACGAAATGATAAGTTATTTGAAGGAATAACCGAATTCCCTGAAAGGGATTGAAACATGCCCTCCGCGCTTTGATCCTCTCCCCTACACCGGGAAGGAATAACCGAATTCCCTGAAAGGGATTGAAACCACCCAGGGAAGCACAAGCGGAGCCGAACACCGCCTTGAAGGAATAACCGAATTCCCTGAAAGGGATTGAAACACCAGGGTTGAGAGTTTGGTGTGTTGCATAAGAGTATGAAGGAATAACCGAATTCCCTGAAAGGGATTGAAACGTGAACACATCCGTAACGACCTGCGCCCCCTCCATGGAAGGAATAACCGAATTCCCTGAAAGGGATTGAAACTAAAAGTCGAATCGGGCGGCGTCTCCGCAGTTCGCATGAAGGAATAACCG
>JAFGFW010000022.1 GCA_016930875.1 Deltaproteobacteria bacterium
AAATGACTAAATGACAAATAATGACAGCGTAGCGAAATGACATGTTAACGAAGCATAACTCCCATTAATATTCATCCCTTCTTCCTTTTGAATCTTGTAAGACAAACACCTACAAAACAGCCTTCCAACTTCCTACAAAAAAATCAGACATAGACCGATATTGTTACTCAATCTCCTGGCCGATATTTTGCACAGAGTTTCCATTTTTTGGACAGGATAGAAGGGATGATCAGTATATAGTGACTGGGTTAGAGACATTGGAAGCAGAGCACAAGCGGGCGGAGGAAGAGCTGAAGGAAGCGCACCAATATACACGCCAGCTCATTGAAGCCAGCCTGGATGCTTTGATGACGATCTCGGCCGAGGGCAAGATTACCGATCTAAACCAGGCAACGGAATTGATCACAGGGGTGTCCCGAAAGGAGATCATCGGGACGCATTTTTCAGACTATTTCACCGACCCGGATGCAGCGAACAGGGGCTACCAACAAGTCTTCCGGCATAACTATGTCCGAGACTATCCTCTTGAGATCAAACATCGTGACGGAAGAGTTACACCTGTCCTTTACAATGCGTCTGTTTATAAGGATGCACAAGGGCGCGCAACCGGGATTTTCGCTGCTGCAAGAGACATCACTGTGCGCAAAAGGCTGGAGAGCCAACTGCGTCAGGCGCAAAAGATGGAGGCAATCGGGACGCTGGCCGGCGGTATTGCCCATGACTTTAACAACATCCTCATGGCCATAATTGGATTTGCTGAGTTGACCAGGGACGATGTGCCTGAAGGGAGCCTGGCCCGAGCCAACCTGGACGAAGTGTTGAAGGCGGGGAGGCGCGCTAAAGACCTGGTGAAGCAGATTCTTACGTTTAGCCGTCGGACTGAACAGGAACGTATGCCCTTGCAGATTCATCGCATTGTGAAGGAGGCCCTCAAACTGCTGCGGGCATCGTTGCCGACAACTATCGAGATTCGTCAGAAGATCGACAGCAAGTGCGGGGCGGTTTTGGCCGACCCGACCCAGATACACGAGGTGGTGATGAATCTTTGCACCAATGCCTATCATGCCATGCGCCAGAATGGGAGCGTGCTGGAAGTGAGCCTTCGGAATGCGGCGATGTCTTCAAGTCGACAGGCGCAACGGGGCGATGTTCTCAAGCCGACAGGCGCTATACGGAATTAGAGAATGAGGAAAAACAATTGGCAATGGTGGACGGGGATCTGGCCCCTGGGCCGTACGTGAGGCTTACTGTGAGCGATACGGGCCATGGTATGGACCGTGGTGTCATGGAACGGATCTTCGATCCGTTTTTCACCACGAAGGAGCCAGGCAGGGGAACCGGCATGGGACTTGCGGTGGTTCACGGGATCGTCAAGAGTCACGGCGGGGCAATTACCGTGAATGGCGAGCCAGGGGAGGGAACCACATTTGATGTATATCTACCCCGGTTAGAGAGCCACACGGCCCTTGAAGAGGCGCTAACGGCTGAGCCGGTCGCCAGGGGTAAAGAACAACGCATCCTGTTCGTGGATGATGAAGAGCAGATCGTCCGTATGGGGCAACAGATGATAGAGCGCCTAGGCTACTCTGTGACAGCGCGGACCAGCAGCGGGGAAGCGCTGGAGGCGTTTCGTTACGAACCGGAAAAGTTTGATCTCGTTATCACCGACCAGACCATGCCAAATATGACCGGCGCAGAGTTGGCTCAGAAGCTCATGGGCATCAGCCCCGATATTCCGATCATCCTTTGCACCGGATTCAGCGAGGTGATGCCGGAAGAAAAAGCCAGGGCCATAGGTATTCGTGAATACCTTATGAAACCCGTACTTGCTCATGATCTTGGCAGGGCCATCCGGCGGGTGTTGGATGCTTGGATTTGAAAAAAAGAAAGAATGTCTTGCGGTTAGCTTTTGAGATTGGTAGTTGTTATTTTCGAGACAAATCAAACACGATTCAAACCGTACTGGCCGGGGCAGTTGTTGCTTCTGCCGCCAGATATGAGGGACTGGTTACCAGAAGACGATCTGGCCTATTTCATCATGGATGTGGTCGGCTAACTCGATCTTGACGATATGTATGGCAGCTACGACGGCTCTAAGGGCGGTCAGCCGGCCTCAGAGCCGTAGATGATGACCAGCCTACTGCTTTACGCCTACTGTGTGGGTGTGCCTCAAAACACAAGGCCATGAGCTATGGGCGAATGGAAAAGAAGGCCCAAGAGCTTGAAGAAGAAGTCAAACGCCTTCTGAGCGAAGCACAAGCCACTGATGATGACGAAGACGACAAATACGGCAAAGGCAAACGAGGCGATGAACTTCCCAAGGAACTACGTTTCAAACAGAGCCGTTTGGCAAAGATCAAAGAGGCAAAGGCAGCTTTGATATGAGTAGATTCCAGCCATTCTTTGTCGGGTAGTCAACGTAATCATTGGTAAGATGAATAGAACTGCCGATTCCAATTCTCATGTAAGGACACTCATTTATATACCGATCGTCCACACCGAGGCGGATATGGGCACACTGGATGAGTCGGTAAGGCGAGCCACCATGCGGAAAGCGGGGCGAACGGCCCTGAAGCGTAAGGCCCGCACAATTGACAAAATATGGGACGAAATCGAACGAATCATCGGCGAGTTGGACCTCTCATATCAGAAGGTGCGTCTGTACCAGGACGGATTGCCCGTTTGTGGTCGAGAGGCAGACATCGTCAACGATTTGGCGAAGCAGGGGAGTCGGAATCATCGACTCCTCGTCCGCTTGATGCAAAGAGGCGCCACGATTATGGGAACGGAATCTGCCGACCTACTTGTTCAGGAGTATGAGCGTTACAAGCGGTTCTTTGTCGCTGAGAAAGCAGGGCGCCGACGCAAAATGAGCCGGAGCCAAGAAGCTGAGGGCGACTTGCTGGTTGAAAAGCGTGACCAATATGCTGCTCGGCGGATCAATACGACCCTGCGTCGAGGCGAAACAGGGATCCTTTTCATGGGAATGCTGCATGCGTTGGGAGAATTTCTCAATGAGGATATCCGCCTCGTTTATCCTATAGGTGACCCCACTCAAGTGCGAAGAAAATTATGAAAAACAACACGCAGATACTGATCGTGGATGACGAGAAAGACATATGCGGCATCTTGCGTCACATCGTCAGAGAAGAGGGATTCAAATCTATCGTAGCTGGCAACGGGGAATTGGCCTTGGAGCTTGTCCGTTCAGAACGCCCGGATGTGATGTTATTGGATGTTAGAATGCCGAAAATGGATGGCATGGAGGTCCTCGCCCAAGCCAAGGAATTGGAGCCAAACCTCCCAGTCATCATGATTACCGGCAGTGCTAATATTCGCGGTGCCGTGAAGGCAATGAGGGCAGGGGCTCACGACTATCTTGCCAAGCCTTTCGAAAACGAAGAGGTAATTCGGGTAGTGCACCGGGCCTTGGCTGAAAGAGAACTCAAAGAGAAAGTAAGGCCTCTGTCTAGTCAACTCGAAGAAAGCGGTACTCTCAAGGATTTGATGGGCCCCAGCGATGCTGTCACCAAGCTCATTTCCATGGTCAAGCGCGTTTCCTCGTCCGATTTTGCCGTGATCATTCAAGGAGAAACCGGAGCCGGCAAAGAACTCATCGCCACGACCATCCATCGTGTCAGCCAACGATCAGCGGGCCCTTTCGTTCCTGTAGATTGCGGGGCCATCCCGGAGACTTTGTTGGAAAGTGAACTCTTCGGTCATGAGAAAGGCGCTTTCACAGGCGCCATTGCTAGAAAGCTCGGAAAATTCGAACTGGCCGAAAGCGGGACCCTCTTTCTGGACGAGATCTCCAACATGCCTCTAAAGTCCCAAGCTAAACTCCTCCGGGCCCTACAAGACAAAAAGTTCTATCGAGTGGGCGGTTCAAAACCTATCGAAGTTGACGTTCGTATGCTGGTTGCTACAAACGAAAATCTCTACGCCTCGGTAGAATCGGGTTCGTTTCGCCGTGATCTGTTTTTTAGACTGAGCGATTTCGCCATAGCCGTCCCGTCGTTGAGAAAGCGCAAGGACGATATCCCCTATCTAGCCAAACGTTTCTTGGACAGCACCAATAAAGAGTTAAACAAAAAGGTGACAGGATTCTCGGAATCTGCTGTTGAAGCTATATTGATCTATCCCTGGCCAGGAAACGTTCGGGAACTGAGATCCTGTATCAGGCGTGCGGTACTCCTCGCCGACGATGTAATATCTGAAAGCCATCTTGGCCTCAAGGCACAAAAAGGGGCTCATGCGCCTGGCCTGGGGATTCCTCCATGCCGACAAGAGGCTTGTGGGCGTGATGGGCGCCCTTTGAAGGAGGTTGTCCGGCAAAGCACCATGGCTGTTGAACGGCGGGTTATTCTCAAAACCCTGAGCCATACTGGCGGCAACAAAGCAAGGGCAGCTCGATTGCTTCATATAGATTACAAGACGATTCATACGAAAATAAAACAACTTGGAATCAACATAAATGGGAGGCAGTTATGAGTAAAAAATCGAAAGGCGGTCTTGATGGCCTCTTACAGGGATTGGGAGATCTGGTGAAGAATCTTGGTGAATTGGCTGAAAAGGGGGAATCGCTTTCCAGGACAGGCGACCTTCGTTTTGGTGACAAAGACAAGGGAATCAAGGGGGTTTACGGCTTCTCAGTGAAGGTCGGTGGCGTGGGCGGCGAAGAAGTCAAGGTAGAGCCTTTTGGAAACGTCCGGCGGGACGAAGAAACCGGAGAAACAGTAGTCCAGGAAATGCGGGAACCCGTGGTGGACATCTTTGAAGAAGATGACCACACGTTGATTGTAGCGGAAATGCCCGGGATTCGTAAAGCGGATGTTCGTCTGGACGTAAAGGACGACTTGCTCACTGTGCATGCGGAACATGGCGACAAGAAATACCATAAAGAAATCCTTTTGCCAAAAAGCTATCCGCGCGAAAACATGATTGTTTCCTGTAACAACGGAATTGTGGAGATCAAATGCGCCCAATAGTATTTCAATTTGTGGTCGAAGGGGTTTCTCATGGGCAAAACAAAGACTCAAAAGGCAAAAGACAAGGCTCCTGGGGCTATCAAGGTCAAGGTTACGGAAGCACTCAGCAAAGATGTGGGACGAGCCCTCGCCAGGATGGGCCCGGAAGACTTGGAGAGGCTGAATGTCGCCATTGGCGATATTTTGGAGGTTGAGGGAAAACGCAGGACCGTGTGCAAGGCCATGCCTGCGTACAAGGAGATTCGGGGTCAGTCTCGTGTCCAGCTTGATGGCATCACCCGGGAGAATGCTGGAGCTGGACTTGATGAGTTTGTGAAAGTCCGCAAGATCTCTTGCCCGCCCGCCAGCCGCGTCGTCCTCACGGCAACGGATATTGCGCCGGCAAAACGTGATTTGAAATACATCGGCAGCCTTTTGGACGGCCTTCCCGTCTTAAAAGGAGACCGGATTCGGGCAACCCTTTTTGGCAGTCGGTCCGCAGATTTTCAGGTGGGGAAAACGTCTCCCGAAGGACCCGTATTAATCAACCCCACCACGGCATTGGCAATCGGAAAGACGCGGCAAACGGAAAAGTCTCATACAGTGTCATACGAGGACATTGGGGGGCTCAAACCCCAACTCCAGCGTATTCGAGAGATGATTGAGCTGCCCCTCCGCTATCCTGAAGTGTTCACACGTTTGGGTATTGACGCACCAAAGGGCGTCCTGCTCCACGGCCCCCCTGGGTGTGGCAAGACGCTGATCGCTCGCACTATCGCCCATGAGACAGATGCCCATTTTTTCTCCATCAGTGGCCCAGAAGTGGTGCACAAATTCTATGGCGAAAGCGAGGCCCATCTTCGCAAGATTTTTTCGGAGGCCACCCAGAAGGCCCCCAGTATCGTTTTCTTGGACGAAATCGACGCCATTGCGCCAAAACGCGAAAAGGTCGTGGGAGACGTGGAAAAGCGGGTGGTGGCCCAGCTCCTTGCTCTTATGGACGGGCTGAACAAACGGGAAAACGTCATTGTCATTGCCGCCACGAACATCCCCGGCGCTTTAGATCCCGCATTACGCCGACCAGGACGTTTTGACAGAGAGATCACCATCCCCATTCCTGATCGTAACAGCCGGTTGGAGATTCTGGAGATCCACAGTCGAGGTATGCCCTTGGCCCAGGACGTGGACATGCAACACTTGGCCGAAATAACCCATGGCTATGTGGGTGCGGACCTTGAAGCCCTGTGCCGGGAAGGGGCCATGATTTGCCTGCGACGGATCATGCCTGACTTTGATTTTGGGCTGAGCCATATCCCATACGATCAACTTACAGAGCTCGAGATATATAAGGATGATTTCCTCGCGGCTCTGCGGGATGTGGAGCCATCGGCCATTCGGGAAGTCTTTGTGGAGGTTCCGGATGTGCGCTGGGAAGATGTCGGGGGCTTGGAGGGTGTGAAAGAGCGATTGGTAGAAACGGTTGAATGGCCCCTGAAATATTCTCGCCTTTTCGCAAAGATGAAAACGAGACCTGCCAAGGGCATTCTCCTGTGCGGCCCTCCAGGATGTGGCAAGACCATGCTGGCCAAGGCCACTGCCAACGAAAGCCAGGTAAACTTTATCTCAGTCCAGGGGCCAGCCTTGCTTTCCATGTACGTGGGTGAATCGGAGAGGGGCGTTCGAGAAATTTTCCACAAGGCCCGTCAGGCCTCGCCTTGCATTATATTCTTCGATGAGATCGATGCCCTCCTTCCCACCCGAAGTAGCGGATCATCTGACTCCCATGTATCCGAGCGGGTCCTCAGCCAATTTCTGGTGGAACTTGACGGCATTGAGGAATTGAAAGGCGTTCTGGTCCTTGGAGCGACAAACAGAGTGGATATACTCGATCCTGCCCTCCTTAGACCGGGCCGCTTTGATGAAGTTGTCGAGATTGCCATGCCCGATGAGAAGGAACGACGAGCAATTTTTGACGTCCATCTCCGGGGCAAACCCACAGCCAAAGGGCTCAAGCTGGAGACGTTGGCCGCCAAGACCGAAGGGTTCAGTGGTGCGGAAATCGCCGGAGTCTGTCACAAGGCCTCGCTTGCCGCTGTGCGCCGAGTCGTGGCGGCGGGAGACGCTGAAAAGGAAAAGGCGGTAGGCGGGCTGGAAATTACGATGGCGGATCTCCTTAACGCCATGGAGGAAGTCGAGTAGGTGTCTCCTTTATATCCATTATCCAGCATCGCTAGTTCCCGCCGCGGCGGGATCTGAGGTGGAGCTCCTCTAAAGGATTGGGAGTCTGAAAGTTGAGCTGAAATCCTGAGTTGATGCCATAGATCATTATGCGACGTTCAATACCACCTAGAACTATGCGAGACGTATCAAGGGAGG
This sequence comes from Deltaproteobacteria bacterium, assembly GCA_016930875.1. NCBI lineage: Bacteria > Pseudomonadati > Myxococcota > Myxococcia > Deltaproteobacteria bacterium. The sequence goes on from JAFGFW010000022.1 coordinate 7,344, forward strand.
CGTCAGCGAAGAGGAAAAAGGGTGATCATATCTCGTCTTTCCTAAACGTAACCATGGGAGTTGGGCCGGGGAGAGGCATTGGTAAGCCGTTAGAGAGGAATCAATCCGGGACGATTCCTGAATCATCGTTTCCCACCGGCCTTTTCAAGAAGCCCAGGAACTGGAAATTCCAGACCAAACCTCGATTCAAGAAGATGAAAGGGCCTCTGGTCGATGTGTTCCACGAAGCGGAAGAAGTTCTGATTGTCATTGATTTGGGTGGATTCAGGCGTAGTGATGTTTCACTGACCATATCGGCGACCCGGTATTCGATTCTTGCCAAACGGGGCGATCAGATCTTTCAGGAAGATATTGATTTACCAGCAGAGGCCGACATTGAAAACTGCGTGGAATCTTACAGAAACGGGGTTCTTGAAATCGTTCTCCCAAGAAAGAAAAACGATTAAAACGAACCCTATTGGGTGAAGACAGCAGGACAAATAACAGGAAGAATTTAAAATCGGCCCCCCTGGCGCTTCTGGGCAGAACAGGAAGCGAGGTGCAGCAATGAATAGCAACCAGCCAGATCAACAACAGACCATACTGGTCGTCGACGACGAGACGGAAGCGCTGAATGTGCTCGCCGAGATTCTATCCGATAAGGGATATAAAACCTTGAAAGCAGAAACGGGATTCCAGGCAGTACATCTTGCCACGGAGGTCAAACCAGACCTCGTTATCCTGGATTTGAATCTTCCTGACTTGACTGGGACAGAGGTGCTGGAAAGGCTTAAACGGCTGAATAGTGCGATTCAGGTAATTATCCTCACAGGATACGGCTCCCAGGGAGCTGTTCGTCGTGCCATGGAGGGTGGGGCTTTTGAGTTCCTCACCAAACCGTTCGACCAAAATGAGTTCCTTACTGTTGTTGGCGAAGCCCTTAAGGCCGACCCTCCCCCAAGACTGATAGGAGAGAATTGCTATGACGAATAAGGGCGAGGCCGCCATAGGCTCCTACTCGAAAGGTGAAGGTATCTATCTGTTTTGCATTGCCCGTCCTCCATTGCCGAAACTGAAGGACTTGGCTTTCAATGAACAATGCCCGTCGTCACAGCAGGTCTTCAAGGATGTTGTCGCTGTGTTCTGCAAAGTCCCCCTTGCCGATTTCTGTGGGCCCTCTGCAGAGTCGAAATTACAGGATCCAGCCTGGGTCGCCCCCCGCGCTTATCGACACGGTGAGGTGGTCCAAGAAGTGTTGCGCCATTCCCCAGTACTTCCCGTTGGCTTTGGGACAATCTTTTCATCACCTCAGCGACTGGAAGGACTCCTTGAAAAGCACTATGAGACGATAACCCACTTCCTTGATGAGGTTGAGGATAAAGAAGAATGGTCGGTTAAGGGCATGCTGGACAGAAAAAAGGCCAAGCAGGTGTTTGTTTCCAAGGCGGTTACCAAAGATGTGGAAGATCTCTCATCGCTCACTCCGGGGATACGCTATTTCCAGGAGAAGCGCGCTGGGGCCGCGGCCGAGGAGAAGTTGAGACATTGGCTGAGAGAAACTTCGCAGGATATTTGGAACGACCTGAACCGCTATTGCTCGGATTTTTGTGAACGGAAGGTTTTTCCTCTCAGCGCAGAGAAAGGGAACTTAGATGTCGTGTTGAACTGGGCGTTCTTGGTAACCAGAGGTGCAGAGGGAGACTTTCGTGTTCAAGTGGACGATGTAAATGCAGGATATGAAAAGGATGGATTGACTTTCCAACTGACGGGTCCGTGGCCACCTTATAGCTTCTGCCCGCGTCTTGAGATGGAGTAACGGCATGGCATACTTACTATATTGCATCTTAAACAGGCCGCAGGACAGGGAGTTGAAAACCATAACGGGCGTCGGCGACCAGCCTGTTTTGCTCGTCTCCACACATGGCCTTAGCGCGGCTGTATCTAAAAGTCGTGATCGGATTGTGGCTCCGGAGACGACAGAAGTTATTGCCTACAAGAAAGTCGTTGAGACCTTTCACCGCGGTCACACAGTCATTCCCATGCGCTTTGGGTGTTTCCTCGACAATGAATCCCAAATCTCCCGCCTTCTTGAAGACCGCCATGACCAATACAAAGTTCTCCTGAGAGACCTGGATGGTTGCGTGGAAATGGGAATCAGAATGATGATCAAGACCTCCAGATTGCCGATTCCGGATTGGGAAGGGCAAAGTTGGCAACCCGGAACCGGGAACCCGGCACCCGAAACCTCTGGACGAGCCTTTCTAGAAGCCAGAAGGTCATATTATAAAAAGGAAAACACGGTCGATGAAATAATGAACAAGGCTGCACACCGATGCCAGGAGGCTTTCTCAGGAGTTTTCGCCAAATACAAAAAAGAAGGTTCTCGACATGGCGGTTTTCAATCTCTATCCGCAAGCCAGAACCCGATTCTCTCCCTGTACTTTCTTGTATCAAGAGATGGTGTGGCATCCTTTTGCCGGGTTTTTCGCAACGCCCATTGGCCAAAATATACAAAATTGCTTTTGAGCGGTCCCTGGCCACCCTATAATTTTGTCCTTCCCGATCATCCTGGGGACTTGGATTTTGCGCATGCTATCGGAGGAGGGACAAATGGGGCTTGAAGCCACAAATAGCCCTGTTGAAGAATCCGCTGGGCGTTACGAAAACCTTTATGCCATGCTTCTCGACGCTATCCCCTCCTCGGTTTTACTGTTCGACCGGAATGTGCGTATCGTCTCCGTCAACCGGAACTTCTTGGAAAAGAACCGCTGCAATTTGTCAGACACGATTGGGCACCGATTGGAAGACGTGTTTCCCGCTGTTCTTCTGGATCATATGGACATTGTTCGCAAGGTTCGGAAGGTTTTGGAGACCAATGAGCCGACCGAAGGAGAACGGATGGCCTATCGAACACCGGGAATTCCGATGAGGATTTACTACTACCGCATCCTCCCCTTCTCCTCGGGTTCGTCTGTGGAAAACGCCATGCTCCTCATGGATGATGTCACAGAGCAGATACGGCTGAGCAAAGAGGTTCACCGCGTGGAACGACATCTTGCGAGCGTGGTGGAAAGCGCTAGCGATATGGTTTTGTCAACGGGCATGGATGGCCGGATCTTAAGCTGGAACACCGCAGCGCAGATCCTTTCAGGATATACGCTTAATGATGTGAAGGGCCACTTCTTTCCAGAATACTGTAATCCTGAGCATCGAGAAGAGGCCAAGCAGGTCTTTCAAAACATGGGGAAGGGAAAGGCATCCCAGATGGTCGAATGGGATCTCGTCACAAAGGGAGGAGAGGACATTCAAGTAAGCTGGGTCCTTTCTACCATGAAATATGATGCATCGCAAAACATGGGTATTGTTGCCGTAGGAAGGGACTTGACAGAACGCCGCAAAATCGAGATGCAGCTTCTCCAGTCGCAGAAACTCGCTGCCCTTGGTGTCATGGCCGGAGGAATTGCCCATGAAATTAGAAATCCCCTGGCCATCTGCTCCTCGGCGGCTCAGTTTCTCATGGACGATCACATTACGCCGGAATTCAGAAGGGAATGCGCTGAAAAAATCTATAAAGGTATTCAGAGGGCGGCGGCGGTTATTGAAAATCTTCTGAAGTTTTCCCGCCCTCCAGGAAACCGTAGGCAGCAGTCTTTGGATCTTATCGACCTTCTTAAAGAAACCATGGACCTGGTCGCGAATCATGCCAAGGTGCAAAAAATCCAAGTTCGCGCTTCTTTTTGCAATGAATGCGTGATGATCAGCGGCGTCGCCAGCCTGCTTCAACAGCTTTTCATGAATCTTTTTCTAAATGCCATCAAGGCCATGCCGCATGGAGGGGCTCTAAGCATAGCAGTCCGGAAAACGGAGCGGGAAGTTTTAGTTCAGGTCTCAGACACCGGTCACGGCATTTCGGAAGCAGACAAAGACAAGCTATTCGATCCCTTCTATACCTCTTCGCCGGTGGGCCAAGGAACAGGGCTTGGCCTTTCTATCTGTTATTCCGTGGTGACGGAGCATTTTGGATCCATTGAGGTGGACAGTCCCAAAGGAAAGGGGACGACTTTTACCGTTCGACTTCCCACCGTATCGTTCAGAGGTTAATCATGAAAAAGAGTGAAAAACTTTTTCTTATCATAGATGACGAGCCCGATATGTGTTGGGCCTTAGAGCACATCCTGGAAACGTTGGGTGTAAACGCGAAGACAGCGCAAAGTGGGGAGGAGGCGCTCACCTTAATGCGGCAGAATCGTTTTGATTTGGCTTTTTTGGATGCCAAGCTGCCGGATAGCGAAGGGCTTGAGTTGGCCAGCCGTATTCGAAAAATCAGCCCTGACATCAAGATTGTGATGGTCTCTGGTTACTTCTACAAGGACGACGGGTTGATTGAGCAGGCCCTGGCCAATGGGATCATTTCCGGCTTCATTTCCAAGCCATTCCGCCAAGATGAAATTCTGAAAGCCATAGAAGGCGAATGCTCCCTCTAATCCGCGTACATTCAGATATGGACATGCCGCCACATAACTATGGAGCGCAATCCATGGTACAGATTCCTCCACCGCTCAATCCACCCACCCATCATCGCTTCTGAAGGTTTTTTCTTTCCGTAAAATCAGCCAGTTATCAATATAATTTCTTACTTATCGAGATTGGCACAAGGGTTGCTACTACAGCCTCGCAGCATGCTTCATAGGTTAGTCAGTACTGACGGCCACTACTAAATTTATAAGGAGGTTTATCATGGCAAAAGTTGCAAAATCAACTGACTCTTCGAGTCTGGCGGAAGTTGTAGACCGCATTCTCGACAAAGGCATCGTGATCGATGCCTGGGCCAAGGTTTCCCTGGTTGGGATCGAATTACTTTCCGTGGAGGCACGGGTTGTGATCGCTTCGGTCGAGACATACTTGAAGTATGCCGAAGCCATTGGCTTGACAGCCGCCGCTGCGGCTCCAGCGTGATCCTGTTCTAACCAAGGGTGGTCTTAGCGTGAGGGGCCGGTTTTAAGGTCCCCCACGCTAAGATACCCGAATTCGGGAAACATGGTCGATGGGATTCAATTCCCATTGCCCTTTATTATTAACCAGACGTAACCCACACAGGGTGCAATTAGAAGTGTTGGAGTCTTGTCGTTCGAAAATGCAGTCGTGATTTCTTGGATTTGTCGAAAAGATTCCATGAATTCAAATCGCAGCTACCTGCCGTTTTTAGGTGCACCCTATGAAAATAGATATAGAAAGGAAAAATGCTATGGGACGCTTAACCGACGACATGACGCGTTTACGGGGTGAGCTAGACGCCTTAAGTAGGGGTCGTGCGGCATTCATTCATGGCTTGAGGCAAGATGTGGATGACATGAAAGACGACGTCATCAATATGCGGGCGGGTTTCAGGAACGATTTGGACAAGATGGCCACAGAGCTAACGGGTAACCTTGGGGCATTCACTTCACGTTTAAAAGACAACGTGAGCGATATGCAAGCAACTTTCCGTCATGATCGCTCCGAGATGGCAGAGACGACAAGGGCGGATCTTGCCGCATTTGCTTCCGACATCAAAGCATTTGTGGCGGAACTGGCCGATCAGGTGGGCCGGATGCGAGCCGGTTTCAGGAGTGATCTCAACGGAATGTCGGCAGAGATGAAGGACAAACTTGGGGCGTTCTCCACCCGTTTAAAAACCAATGTTGCCGATATGCAGGAAACCTTCCGTCACGATCGATCTGAAATGGCTGAAAAGACGAAGGCAGATCTTGCCGCATGCATTTCCGACATAAAAGAATTCGTGGCGGAATTGGCCGACCAGGTAGGCCAGATGCGAGCGGGTTTTAGGGACGATCAGGCTGAGAGGGCTAAAAAGGGCAAGACTGAACGGGAAGCCTTTATGTCCGGCCTATACGACACTGTCTTGGATCTGCGACAAAATATAGCCGATTTGTCTGAAGGATTTGCAGCCGACATTTCCGGCGCCCGTCAAGCTTGGCATGGACCAACACGTCCTCAAACCAAGGCTGCTCGGGGCACTGCCACAAAAAAGAAGGATACCAAGCATCAAACCAGAACAGGGCCTCGGCAGGAAAAAAACGAAAAACAGATTCGGTCTGATGACTTAACCCGGATTAGCGGGCTCGGCCCCGCGAGAGTCAAGCTACTTACCAAAGCGGGATATTACACCTTCGCCAAAGTGGCCAAGGCCAAACCGGAAGACTTGCAAAAAGTTTTGGGATCAAACGTGGGACTTGCCGGCGTAACCCAGTGGATCAGGCAGGCCAACGAGTTAACATCTTAGCGAATTCGGAGACAATTATGGCGACGAATGATAGCACTTTGCGAGTTGTATCAGACCGTACTGTCAGACTTTCCCCCTCTGATGACAACGTCTCAGCGGAACCCAGCGACGAGTTTGTAAACACTACGTATGTCCAGGACATCACAGAGCGGGCACTGGTATATTTGGCTATTGGATACGCCGTCCACTTCGCCGGACGGGCGGGGACAGGAAAGACGACACTTGCGTTTCACGTTGCCGCCCAACTCGGGCGGCCGATCGTGCTGATCCATGGGGACAATGAATTCGGAAGCTCTGATTTGGTGGGCCGAGATTCCGGCTACCGCAAGTACAAGGTGGTCGACAACTTTATCCATTCCGTCCTGAAAAGCGAAGAACACATGAATACACTTTGGGTGGATAATCGGCTAACCACAGCTTGTCGAGACGGGCATACGCTCATATATGACGAGTTCACGCGATCCAGGCCGGAAGCGAACAATGCTCTTTTGAGCGTCCTGGAAGAGAAAATCTTAAATCTGCCAGATCTGCGCCGAGCAGGACAGGGGTACATGGAAGTGCATCCGGAATTCCGCGCCATCTTCACTTCTAATCCAGAAGAGTACGCCGGTGTTCACAAAACCCAGGATGCCCTCGTGGACCGTCTGATCACGATCCATGTGGACCACCTCGATCGGGAATCCGAGATTCGGATTACTATGGCAAAATCAGGCCTTGACCGCTCCGATGCGGAAACAATCGTGGAGATTATAAGGAACCTACGAAATGTTGGTGTTAATAACCACCGGCCTACTATTCGGTCCTGCATTGCCCTCGGGCGTATACTCAGCCATCTCGGTGGCCATGCCCGGATAGACGACCCCGTGTTCCTACGAGTCTGTCGTGACGTCCTAAATATGGATACGGCAAAGGTCACCCGAGGAGGCGAGTCCCTTATACGGGAAAAGCTGGAGACCATCGTGAAGAAAGTATGCAAGGACACGAAGTAGCCCGCGGCTCACTTGATGCCCCGGCGGGCTGTCATCCATCGAAGGACGTGCGAAAGACGGTCTTCCCGTTCCTAAACGGAATTGTGACAGCCGTTGCCTTTATCGGAAAAGAAAGGAATCGAAAAGCACATGGCTATCCCACAAAAAACCATACGAGGCGTCCAGGACATCCGAACTCATACCAGAGCAGCCGCTTCCGCATTTCAGGCGCACGAGGCCTACATGAGACTCTCGTGTTTGGAGATGGAAAAGGCACGGCGAGGCAAGGAGAGGGAAAGCGCAATGCGCCGTGTGGACCTCATTGACGCACGGTTCAAGGAAATCGAGGGAGAAAAAGCAGAGCTTCTCCAGACCTTGGGCCAACGAGAGGGGTTGAATGGTAGGAGGACGCTTGCCCCATGTCGCCAGGTGGAAGGGGTCAAGATTCGGTACTAGTGTTCTTGATTTCACCACTTCACCCATCTGCAAGGGATCAACTTGCTTCAGGTTTTCCTGCCTCAAAGTTGGAACATTATTTGCATAGAACAATGATCATCATCTTGTTCTATTTCTGCTTTGTTATCAAACCACGCATCCGACTCGAAAGGAAAGCGTTTAGCCATGGCTAGCAAAACATCAAATAATACGGGAAGATACCTGTATGCCATAGTGGCCGCTTCAGAGACGCATAACTACGGCACCATCGGCATGGATGATAGCGCCGTCTATACCATCTCTGAGGGGGGGGTGTCAGCCGTAGTCAGTAATGTTCCCAACCAAAAGATGAGGCCGGAACGCCGTCATCTGGCAGCCCACCAGGCAGTACTGAGGCGGCTGATGAAAGAGATCACTCCGCTGCCCATGTCTTTTGGCATCATTGCGGAGGGAGACAAAGCGATTACAAGAATCCTCAGCGCTAATCAAGAAGTATTCCTCAAGGAACTTCGTCGTGTGGCTGACAAGGTCGAAATGGGACTGCGCGTCACATGGGACGTGCCGAACATCTTTGAATACTTTATTCAGACCCATCCGGAGTTGAGGACCGCACGGGATCGATGCTTTGGCACCCATCGAGAACCCAGCCATGAAGAAAAACTTGAGGTGGGACGGATGTTTGAGCGTATGCTCAATGAAGATCGAGAGGCATACACTGAAAAGGTCGAACAGATCCTTTCCGAGTACTGTTTTGAGATCAAACTCAACAAAAGCAGTAAAGAACGAGAAGTGATGAATCTGGCCTGCCTTGTGGGACGAAAGGCGCAATCCCAGTTTGAAGAAGGTGTATTCGAAGCGGCCAAGCTTTTTGATAATAGCTTTGCGTTTGACTACAATGGCCCTTGGACGCCTCATAACTTTGTCCACATAGAACTGGCGCTTTGACGACCGAAAAGCAGTAGGAGAACAAGATGTTCATCGTAGACAATATCTTGCTTTTCCCAGTTCACGGTTTTTTTTGGATCTTGCGTGAAATACATAACGCCGCGCAACAAGAAGTAGTCAATGAGGCAGATGCCATCACTATGGAACTGAGCGAACTCTATATGATGCTGGAGACAGAAAAAATCACTGAAGATGAATTTGATGCCCGAGAAAAGACACTTCTGGACCGTCTGGACGAGATACAAGGACACGGTGATTCCATTGGGGCAAACCCATCGGACTAGTAAGTAGTTCGACGCCAAGAGGTGTGACAAACGGAAAACCTGAGATGGGCGTAGCAACTCCGTCTTTTCTTATCGACAAGGGGCTTGAACTCCTCCTTTTTGGCGGAAAAGGCGGCGTGGGTAAGACAACTTGTGCCGCTGCTTCTGCTATCCGCCTTGCCAATGCGTTTCCAAAGGATCCTATCCTCCTCGTTTCAACCGACCCCGCCCACTCCCTCCACGATAGCCTGGCGAACCTTTCCCCCCCACATAATCTGAAGACCGTGGAACTGGACGCACAGGCTTGTCTTGAGACGTTTAACCATAATCACAGGGAGACACTCCGGCAGATTGCGTTGCGTGGAACGTTTCTGGACGACGAGGATATCAGCCAATTCCTGGATCTCTCACTGCCCGGCCTTGACGAACTCATGGCCTTTCTGGAGATCTCCAAATGGGTGGATCATAAAAAGTACCGGCGCATTGTCGTCGATACCGCCCCGACCGGCCATACCCTGCGCCTTCTGGCCATGCCGGATCTGATCCGCAAATGGCTGGACGCCATTGACGCCTTATTGGGTAAGCACCGCTACATGAGGCAGCTCTTTAGCGGTTCCTGTCGTCGCGACGAACTGGATGCATTCCTTCTGGAGTTCTCAGAGTTGATCGAAACCGCAGAAGGGCTGTTGACCGATCCTCTGCGTTGTCGCTTCGTGCCCGTTATGCTTGCAGAAACATTGAGTATTCAAGAGACGTTGACGCTAATCAAGGAATTGGAACGGTTGAAGGTCCCAGCCACCGATGTCATTGTGAACAAGCTTTATCCAGAGCAGACATGCCCCACGTGTGCCGATGGACGTATCCGCCAATTGAGGGAATTGGGCCGCTTTCCTCAAGCATTGTTGGAACGCTCACTATGGGGGCTCCCTATCTATCCGGAGGAGGTCCGAGGGGGGGAAGCTTTAGAAAGTTTCTGGGACGGCGTTACGGCACTCGACACCAAGCCATCTAAGCATGAACAAGTCAGCCTGCATTCAAAAGATCTGACTCCAATTGTTGAATTCCCCGCACATCCCCCCTCTCCAGAGCAAAACATGCTCCTGTTTGCCGGGAAAGGAGGTGTGGGCAAGACGACACTGGCCTGCGCCACTGCCGTTTTCATGGCCCGATCTCTTGGCGACAGAGAGATTTTTCTCTTTTCAACAGACCCTGCACATTCCTTGTCCGTCTGTCTGGACGTTCAAATCGGCCCCCAGCCCACTACCGTGATCCCGGGTTTGACGGCCATGGAAATCGATGCCCAGGCTGAGTTCGAAGGTTTTAAAAGCGACTATGCAGAGGAGTTAGAACGATTCCTGGATGGCATCTCACAGAATCTTGATCTTGCTTTTGACCGTGAGGTCATGGAACGTATCATCGATCTTTCACCACCAGGCCTGGATGAGGTCATGGCCCTCACCCTGGCCGTGGAGTTTCTTGCGGAGGGCAAATATGACGTTCTCATTCTTGACTCTGCCCCCACAGGGCATCTTGTCAGGCTCCTGGAGACTCCCGAACTCATCACCGAGTGGCTCAAGGTTTTTTTTAATCTTTTTCTGAAATACAAGCACGTGTTCCGACTACCCAAGATCTCTCAACGACTTGTGCAGATGTCTAAAGACCTGAAACAACTCAGATCCCTTCTGAGGGATCGACATCGGTCGGCATTATTCGCGGTTGCCATTTCAACCGAGATGGCATTGGAAGAGACCAAGGATTTGGTTAAAGCTTGTGAGAGGATCGGCATTCATGTGCCGGCCCTTTTTCTCAACCTGGCCACACCTGCCGGCCAGTGCCCTTTGTGTTCCGCCCTTAGCCGACACGAATCAAAAGTCAGGGACAAATTCGAATACACCTTCTCCAAGATGCATCATACGGTGATCTATCGCCGGGGTGACCCAAGGGGCCTTCGGCGACTGGGGAACCTGGGAGAAGCCTTGTTCAATAACGTATAAGGCAAAATGAATGACCCTACAGCTTGCAGCAGGGTCATTCATTTTGAAAAACATAATATTTTCTCCTTCTAACACCATAGTTGGAACGATTCTGGCATGGAATAAGCCACGGAGACCTGACAAAACAGACAGACGTAAAGTGGACGGAGTCATGATGCCTGATATCCCACTGGATGAAGCGGAACACATTTCCCTTTGTGAAGCCCTGGATCGCATTCTGAACAAGGGGGCCGTTATCTCCGGCCAAGTCAGCATCTCAGTGGCTAATGTGGACCTAATCTACTTGGCCCTGAACGTCATGCTCACGTCCATTGAAACAGCCCGGGAAGTTATGGCAAACGATTTTTGTAGGCGTGTTCCCGTAAATCTGGGGATGAAATGCACGTCAAGTATAGATGCCGAACATGGAGATCGACCATGAACTCGGATTGCCGACCTGAGGTCGAATCAGAAGCCATGAGCGATTTTCTCAGGGTCATGCAAAGTGATGCGGCTTCGGCAGCTTACCCCTGTTCTGGCGAATCTTTGCAGGGAGGCCGCATCAACCTCAATCCGGACAATGTAAAAAACGGACTGGCTCAACTCGTCCTGACGCTGGTCAAACTCCTGCATGAACTCCTTGAGCGTCAGGCGATCCGGCGCATCGATGCTGGATCTCTGAGCGACCAAGAGATTGAAGGCGTTGGCGTAACATTGATGAGGCAAGCAGAAGAGCTTGAAAGGCTTCGAAAGGCCTTCAGCCTGGAAGAAGAGGATCTCAATATGGACCTTGGGCCACTGGGAAAGCTTTTATAAGGGGGACTAACATGGCCATACAACGTGCCGCACAGCATTCGGTTGAAAGCACCAACATTGCAGACCTGCTCGAACGTGTCTTGGACAAAGGCATCGTCGTGGCTGGTGATATCAAGATCAGTCTTGTGGACATCGAACTTTTGACCATCCAGCTCCGCCTGGTAATCTGCTCTGTAGATAAGGCCAAAGAGATGGGCATGGACTGGTGGGTGAATAATCCCGCATTCACCAAGGAGATTCCTCACGAAAACACAACCGATTCACTGGCAAAAATAGAGGATCGGCTTTCGAAACTGGAATCATCTATCGCCGCTGAAGCAAGTCAAACACACTAGTCGGGATTAAGCGAAAAAACTGATTTGTGTAATCGCAAGGGAAGCGAAAGTTGATAACGATCTGTAGTCTTTAATGTCACCACCGAGTTTTAAATCCAGCTTATCCTAGCTCTAAGAACACGTTGAAGTTACTTGTCGAGATGACATAACGATTGAATGTCAGATGACATATTGTGTTGAGAAAAAAGTGGATCAAAAGGATGCATGAGGAGTTGCAACTCGTAAATGACAGCCAGGGCAACCCGGTGGACATTGAAGGCCACAGGACAGACATTCCCTCGCTCAAACTCGCCCGGAAGGAGCTGGAAGAAAGCGAGCGGAGGTATCGAGGTATCACCGAGGCGATCACAGACTACGTGTACACCGTTCGTGTAAAGAACGGGTATGCCGTGGAAACGATCCACAGCCCTGCATGTAAAGCCGTAACTGGATATTCCCCCGAGGAGTATGCATTTGATCCCTATCTGTGGCTTCACATGGTCCATGAAGAAGATCGTGAGGCCGTCCAAGAGCAGACCAGGCGAGTGCTTTTAGGGCAAGAAGCTCCGCCCCTTGAACATCGGATCTATCGAAAAGACGGATCGATGGGGTGTGTAAAAAACACATTCGTTTCTCATTACGACTCAGACGGGAATCTCATCTCATACGATGGCTTGACTGCCGATATTCATGAACGCAAAATCGTAGAGGAAGCGCTACGCCAGTCAGAACAAGAGCTGGCTATCCGAAATCAGATCGCACAGATCTTCCTCACTGTCTCCGACGAAGAAGTATACGCAGAATCTTTACGGGTTATTTTGGATGCTACGGAAAGCGAGAACGGATATTTCGAATATATAGATGAAAGTGGGGCTCTCGTGTGCCAGTCTATGACCACAAATGTTTGGGACCAGTGTCAGATTCCTGATAAAGACATCGTGTTTCCCCGCCAGGCGTGGTGCGGTATTTGGGGCCAGTCCCTCATAGAGAAAAAGGTGTTATGTTCGAACGAACCGTTGGCCGTGCCTGAGGGACATATCCCTATGCAAAGAGTGCTAATAGTGCCTTTCTTACATCACGAGAAACTTATCGGGCAAATTGGAGTCGCCAATAAGGCCACGGACTATAATGAGTCGGACTTCCAGTTGCTGGAAGCCATTGCGTTCCATATAGCTCCAATCTTACATGCAAGACTGGATAGAGACAGAGAAAACGCCGAGCGCAAGTGTGCAGAGGATGCATTACACAAAATAACACTTGAACTTTCAAAGCGGGTAAAGGAACTGACGTGCTTATATTCCATTTCTCGCTTTATAGAGGATCCGAATATTCCACTGGAAGAAACAATTCAGAGAATAACGGATGTCATCCCCTCTGCTTACAAATATCCGGAGATTACCTGTGCAAGAATCATAGTAGGGAATGAGGAATTTAGAACAAAACATTTCAGAGAAACTACCTGGAAACAGGCCCAAGACATCCTTGTCGATCATGAGCTTGTTGGCCGACTGGAAGTTTGTTATCTGAAGGAAAAACCAGAAGAGGAAGAGGGGCCGTTCCTTAAGGAAGAAAAAACCTTATTGGAGGGAATTGCTAACAAATTGGGAGGCGCCATCCAGGCCAAACGGATGGAGGCTGCGGTAAAGTGGTTGGCTGCGTTTCCTAACGAAAATCCGAACATAGTGCTACGAGTCATGCGTGATGGCGTTATCATCTATGCCAACGACGCCAGCATGGCTTTGTTGAGAACTTGGGGTTGTGAAGTAGGACAACTCTTACCCGAGAAGTGGCGTAAAATTGTACTGGATATTATGCGCTCCGGCTTACGTAGATCCGCTGTGGTCTGGTGTGCTGATTTGGCGTTCTCTTTAACCTTTACACCAATTATGGAAGCGGGGTACGTCAACATATATGGATTCGATATTACCGATCTCAAGCGAGCAGAGGAAGAAAGGCGAAACCTGCTAGCCCAACTCCAACAAGCCTACAAGATGGAAGCCATTGGAACACTTGCTGGCGGGATTGCTCACGATTTTAACAACGTTCTAGGTATTATTGTTGGCAATGTGGAGCTTGCGGCAGGTCAAGTCTCTGAAGGGAATCCAGCGCAATACAGTCTGAAAGAAGCGCGCCAAGCTTGCATGAGAGCTAAGGACATGGTGAACAAATTCTTGCCTTCAGTCGCCAGGAAGAACAAGAGCTTAGAACTATCTTGATAAACTCGTAAAAAGTCCAAAAACATGTCATTGTGAGCGAAGCGAAGCAATTTCATCGTTTCATGTCTCAGAGATTGCGGAGCCTGTTCCGGTGAGCTGAAACCCCGAGTGGAACGAGGGGGCGGCGAGGAATCTCCGGGTTTGCTTCGGCT
>JAFGFW010000023.1 GCA_016930875.1 Deltaproteobacteria bacterium
AACAAAACTGGACATTTTTCAAAGGTCTCGTCGCATTATGCGTTTTTCGTTAGACAGGATTTACAGGATATACAGGATTTCTTTTTGTTTTTCCGGCCTCCGGCGGGCAAAAAAGTATCCCGTGAATCCCGTCAATCCTGTCTAAATCTTTATTTCTTTTCCAGCGCCCACGTACCACTTGACTGATTCCTTCATGCCTTCCTTCACATCATATACCGGCTCATATCCCAAGAGACTCTTTGCTCTGGTAATATCTGCCAGGGAATGGCGGACATCTCCTTTTCTGGGGGGGGCATATTCAGGCTCTATGGCAGCGATTTCCGGCTTGAAAGGGAGAAGACCCTCCTTTATCAATTGGAATAACTGGTTGAGCGTTGTCCGCTCTCCATAGGCCACGTTGTAAACCTTGTTCAAGGCCTCTACGTTTTCGCATGTGGCGGCGAGAAGGTTGCTTTGCACGGTGTTATCAATGTGACAAAAGTCCCTGCTGGTTTCTCCGTCTCCATATATGACAGGCTGTTCCCCGGCCAAGAAGGCATTGATCCACTTGGGAATGACTGCAGCATAGGCGCCTTGGGGATCCTGACGTTTTCCAAAGACATTGAAATATCTGAGGCCGATGCTTTCCAGGCCATAGCTTGTGGCAAAAACATCAGCGTACAGTTCATTTACGTACTTGGTTACTGCATAAGGTGAAAGGGGACGTCCGATTTGATCTTCGACCTTGGGCAGCTTCGGGTGGTCTCCATAGGTTGAAGATGAAGCCGCGTAAACAAACCTCTTTACTCCTGTGTCCCTTGCTGCAACAAGCATATTCACAAAACCATCAATGTTACATTGATTGGTAGTAATTGGATCATCAATGGAGCGTGGAACACTTCCCAGGGCAGCCTGATGCAGGACATAGTCGACACCCTCACAAGCCTTAAGGCAATCAGACAAGTTCCTGATGTCTGCATCGAAAAAATCAAAACGTTGCCACTTTTCAGGACTTACTTCTTTCTTTACATCATCGAGGTTTTTCTGGTTTCCAGTGAAGAAATTGTCTAGCCCGACCACGGTCTGGTCCAGGTTAAGCAATTTCTCCAGAAGGCCGGAGCCGATAAATCCGGCCACGCCAGTGACCAGCCATTTTTTTGGGTTGGCTTTTAGGTCAGCTTTGACTTTGTCGATTTTGGACACGTGATTAACCTTTTGGTTAGACAGGATTTACAGGATATACAGGATTTACAAAAGGAATCTACCTTCCAGATACATCAGCTAAATTGCTAGTACCGATCTCGCCTTGTTTACAATACGAGTTGCATGCTCAATGCAAGTTTCAGCATCCTCGTCAATATAGGCAGCATCTGGGGTCAAATCGGGTAAGCCGTTCGGGTAGCGTGTTGGTATATAGAAGCGGTCCAGCAACATGCCACTTCTAAGGAGACTTTCAACATGTTCATATAGCATCAAATCGACATACCTTAGATCTTCTATCAGCTTTTTTATGGAATGTCCCCACGGATCCGCATCCGCAAAATACCATACCGCTTTAAGGGCCTTTTCCCCCGCCTGCTGGGCGTGAAAGCAGGCATGGGGAAATTTCTCGTTTCTTCTCAATATGGTGGCTGAATCCAGATCATCCTCGGCCGTTCTTAACCACCGTAGGGCTTCTTGGACATTTTTATCAACGCTCATAAATAGTCTGTCCTTCGTCCAGTATGCGTCTGATAAAAGGCCGGTGGGCTATAGCTTCCAATTCTTCAGGTGTATAGATTAAAAGGTCCACAGCCCTATCTTTGATAATATCGTAGACTTTTTCGAATTGTTCATATCTATCAAAGAAACGCCTCTTGGTTTCCATAAGGATCATCAAATCCAAATCACTTCTTCTCGACGCTGAATCCTGGGCGCATGATCCAAATAGCATGACTTTCTTGACACCTTTTTCCAGAAAGACTGGGGTAAGCAACGCCTTTATTCTGTCAAGGTCAGTCGCTTTCCTATATCCCGTCAATCGTGTTGATCCTGTCAAAATGCTTTAAACTCCTTTGTTCAGGGTGTAGTAGCTCGAATCTTTCCCGCCGCTGTAAGCCATAATAGCATCGTAGGCCAGCGCCTCGGCTTTGATTTGCTCTATTTGTTTATCCAGTCTCTGACACTAATCTTGCTTCTTGGCCGGGGCCTTGGCTATTGCCGATTCTTCCCGCACACAGTGGTTACAGATGCCTTTCTCGTGGAATTTGATGCCTGGAAAGATCTCGGGGAGGATGCATTGTGTGCAGAGCTTCAACTGGACTCTGGTTTGAGATAATTCCATAATATCTTTCCACTTTCTGACAGGCTCCGCCCCCTCAGTTTCCTCGGAGGAATCTGCTATAACTTGCTGAATTAATTTGTATTATATTTAGCCGGTTCGTTTGTGGGGAACCGGCTAACGTTTTGAACGATCTATTACCTTGCCCCGCTCTGGAGCAGCATAATCTTGGCCGTTTTGAACAAAATCAACAGATCCATGGCAAATGACATATTCTTGACGTAGAAAAGGTCATACTTTAGTTTTTCCATGGCGTCTTCAACTGAGGCGCCATAGCGATAGGAGACCTGAGCCCATCCTGTAATGCCCGGTTTGACGGTGTGACGTTCCGAATAATAAGGAATCCGTTCCGCCAGTTTTTTCACAAATTCAGGGCGCTCCGGACGGGGTCCCACAAAGCTCATTTCGCCCTTAAGCACGTTCCACATCTGTGGGATTTCATCCATGCGGTATTTCCGAAGGATTTTCCCCACGCGGGTAACGCGCGCGTCATCGTCTGTGGCCCAGCACGGGCCACTGTCCGCCTCAGCCTTGTCAATCATGGACCGGAACTTCAATACCTTAAAGATCCGGCCGCCCTCGCTGCATCGGTCCTGCCTGAAAAAGACCGGCCCTTTTGAGTCCAGCTTGATGGCCAGGGCAATGAGGGAGACCAGCGGCAATGTGACCAACAGACTCACGCCAGCTATGATAAAGTCTGCGGCACGCTTGGCGAACCGAGTCACCCGGGACTTCTTGAATCCATCTGAAAAGATGAGCCAACTGGGGTTGAGTTTTTCTATAAAGAGCTTGCCCGTCAATTCTTCATAAAGCGTCTCACCTTGCAGGACCTTTATCCCCTCCATCTTACAGCGCAATAGCTCCTTGGTCGGGAGTATTCCCCGTTTTTCGTCCAACGCCACAATGATTTTCGTTATATGAAGACTATCCGCCAACCCATACACAGTTCCGTTGTTACTAAAAACAGGAACGTCCCGGGGGGAGAAGCTCACAGAAGAGACGTCAGTCGTGGGCACAACCCCTGCCACTTGATAGCCGGAATCAGGACGGTCCTTGATTTCATCTATAATTTGCCGGGAAAGGTCTCCAAGACCCAGGATCATGACCTTTTCCGCAAACATCTTTTTTTTCAAGATCCAATTGTATGCATAACGCCAGGGCACCACAAGTAGTACAAGAAATACAAGACTAATAAAAAAAATGCCCCGCCCCATCATGAGCGAAGGAACAAAATAGTAGATAATGGCAAGGACGATGGATGCGACACCCATGGCCTTGGTCAGCCGCAGGCCCAACTCCACGTAAGTATCAGTGACCTTGAGATTATAGAGTTCGTTATAATAAAGGGAAATCTGACATACTACCATGATCAGGATCGCCTTGCTAATGACTTCGCCGGACAAAAAGGAGGCATGCACACTTCCCAAACGAAGAAAGGCGGCCACGAGCACCGCCATATAGATCAGGATCCCTTCTCCGATCACAAAGAGAAGGTTGCGCACCGGCACATCTCTGTTGAATATGCGTAGAATCATGGCGAAATATGAATAAGACAGGGCTTTAAGGATCTCACGAATTGTTTATCTTGTCAGTTGACGTGTGAAAGCGACAAGACAGCAAAGAACATCCGTCAAAACCTGTAGATCCAGGTAAATCAAGCACTACTCCAATATCAGTGTCTATTCTGGTAATACTTATAGTAGTACCTGTAACTTCTTGAGCCTTCAAGGTCGGCATTGAAAACCACCCCAATGATTCTTTCACGACCGATGTTGTCAATGGCTTTCGAGAGCAAGTTCCCGGAAGTTTTGCCAAAACGTACCACCAGAAGGACTCCGTCCACCATGGACGCCAAAAAAGAGGTCTCGGCTGTGAACTGAGCCGGTGGGGCATCGAGGATGATGTATCGATTCTCGTATCGGCCTTTGAGTTCTTCAACAAGAAGACGCATTTTTTCGGAACTAAGCAGCTCAGAAGGATTTGGTGGCGGTTTCCCACCTGCCAAAAGCGTGAGCTTTCTTTCCGGAGTCTTTAACAGATAAGGGGCCAGAGAGGTACCTTGCTCCAGATATTCACGTATTCCGGGCTGGGTGTTCATGCCAAACCATTGATGCACAGAAGGTCGCCGCAAGTCGCAGTCCACCAGCATGACATGCTCATTGATTCCGTGGGCGATGGTCACGGCCAGGTTGGCAGCCACCAAGGTCTTGCCGTCCAGAGGCTCGGGACTGGACACCATAATCGTCCTTAATGACCTGTCAGGCATGTTGACCAGCAATTTGGCGCGCAATACCCTGAAGCATTCTGCCGCCGGCGAAGCAGGTTCCAGAAGGGCGGCAATGTGGGAGTCTATTTCGGCATTTCCAAAACCAGCCTCGTCTGTTGTTGTCCTTGGTGGTCTAGTATCCAGCTTCAGCGCCTCCACATTTTCAGTTGGTATTTTGACTACCTTCCGCGGTGTGGGTCTGGGTGAAGAAAACTTCCTGGCAGTCTCCGCTTTTTTTAAGGCTTCGAAGAACTTACCCATTTTTTCGCTTCCTCTTGATGTGTTCAAGCCCGTGGCTACGCGCTCTGGACTTTGGCATAAATGATATTAGGATCCGGTCCTTTTGATCGTTTCCTGGCTGAAAAAAGACGGTCTAAGCATTGGGTCCATTTTCCATAGAAAATATAGGCCATATAGCAAGATTGAGGCCATTGAGACGACAGCCGCTGCAGACACTGCTTTCTTGACAAAAAATCTACGACGATCTTGATCTGTCGTAATCACTGGGATAGATACGAGTATCGGCATTTGGACATGGCTCTCCAGCTCTTTTGCGCTGAAGAAGCTGGGGTCTAAATACTCTCTCAAAAAAGCCAGGCCCAGGCCAACGGCTAGGGATACGAAGAATCCCAACAGCAAGACTTTCCTCGTGTTGGGCGTGAAAGGTTTGTCAGGCAACTTGGCAGGATCAAGAACCGTGAATTGTTCACCCTTCTGGGCCCTTTCCAGATTCTCTGCCAAGCCTGCCCTGAATTTCTTCTCGAGCAGAGACTGGTGGTTTCGCTGGAGCTCGTCGTAGCCACGGCTCAAATCAGTCAACATCTGTTCTATTTTGGGCCCAAGTTCAATGCGATGCAGATACGTTTCCATTTCCTTCTTGATTTTTTTCTTTTCTTGCACGACCTCGTGGATTTCCCTTTGGATTAACTCGAGTTGGGCGGCGAGGTCTTCCTTTTGAGCGTCGAAAAGCGAGGCGCCCTCTGAGACGGCAATTCCGGTTGACTCAATGTCGCCTCCAGGCTGCTCTGAATCAGCGTCTGGAGTGCTAGAATCGTGCTCCTTTTCCAACTTGGAGATAGCGGTCTGCAGCTTTATCACGTCAGGATGCCTGTCACTGTAACGGGATCTCAAATTCCTCAGTTGATTGCGGAGTTCCTCAATAGCTGGCGAGGACCAGTCCTCGGTCAGGCCACTGTTCAGGTCTCCAGTTTCCAGCAGGCCACCTCCTCCAATCTCAAAATCCCCGAATTGTGTTTCCATCCTCTCGATGTTCTTCAATTGAGTCTCAAGGAGGACCTTGCGGTCCTTGGTCTGTTCACTCGTGGCATTGATAGAGTCCAGTTGACGTTGGTAAAGGGATATCATTCGGTAGTTCTGGTCCATGTCTTCAGGGAGAACCCCCCTGTACTTCTCTTTGAACTCCCGCAGGCCCGTTTCCTTCTGCCGGAGGAGATCTTCTGCTTTCTCTAGTTCACGGTCTAGAAACCTCGTGGTACCCATCGCTTGGCTCTCACGGAGCCTCAGGTTGTCTTCAATGAAAAGATTGGTAATAGTTTCGGTGACATCTCTGACTTTGAAACGATCTTTCCCTTGGTAAGTGATTTCAAAGGCGTTGTGTCCACCTCTCAGGTCTATCTGGATATCGTCGCGAAAAGCCTCTACAGCATCAGTCATGGTTGCATCAGCAAGAATGTCGGCATAAAGATTGTACCTTTCAATAACCTTCTCAAGTTTCGTCCTGCTCTTGATTTGCTGTGTTATGGTTCTGAGACGGTTGGCCAAATCTACGGTTACAGTAGATCTTACGTAATCCCCTGGAACTTTCTGGGGTTCAATCAGGATAACGGTTTGTGCCTGGAACTTTCTGGGGGTCACAATGCAGTGCAAGATGGTAGCCAGGGAAATCACAAAAAAAGGCAGGACAATATACCAGAATCGTCTGAGCAAGGCGCCGGTAATGTACTGCATGTTCATGCCGTCTTTTGGGATCATAAATAAAACTGCTCCGCAATTTTATGAAACGCGGCTTCGCCGCTTAGAATTTGAGATTGTCAGGGAAATTGTCGCAAAACCAATATTATCATATTTCGTTATCGGAAAAGGCCCTGGCAAACTTTATACTGTGCCATATGAAATCCCTAACGGACTCAACAATAAGATTGCAAAAATTTTGTTTTTTCAAGCGGCATAGCCGCGTTACATAGAGTCGCGAAGCGACTCTATAATCGGAACGGATAAGCCGCTGTCAGGCGCAGCATGACCCGGTTGTCTTCAAACTCCTCACTTGGATCGTCTGAATCACGTTCCGAGTGCGTTCCTTGCAGAGAAAGGGAGAGCCGGCGCCAGAATGAAAAGGAAAGACCGGCGGTTGTGCGCCACACCTTGTCCGTTCGATCACGCAGGGCGTCTTCGCCGAAAAACTCTTCCCACCGGTAGCTTGCCGAACCAAAAATCCGAAGGTCCTCGGTCAAAAGATAGTCGGCAGATCCTGAAACCTGACGAAATTGCGTTGATCCCAAATCTTCCGAGGAGTAGTAGTCTTCGCCGTACCCGCCGCTGCCTTCAAGTCGCAGGGTTGTTCTTCTGGCACGGGTGATCAGACTCCCCGAAAAACTCACCCCATCAGTATGATCACCAGCATCGTAATCCTGAAAGAAATAACCGCCTTCCAGGTTGAACTCAGTGTGGGGCCCTAAGCCCAAACTGACGCCCAGATTTCCTTCATGGACCTGGTAGTCGTTTCTTTCTGAGGCCGAAGCCGGATCCTCATAATCGTGGTCAAGAAAATCGTACCTTACATAGACGCGGCGTGAGGGCTGCCATCTGTAGTTTACGGTAAGCCCAGCGCCGTATTGGTCAAAATCATTTCCTTGTTCAAACTTCCCCCGGTTATAGTGAGATGTGACCCCAATCCCGTACCGAGGGCCAAACCACATATCCAGATTAACGAAACCTTCGTGGCCCAGGCTATCTGCATTTGCAGAAGATCTGTCATCCGTGTATCGATTGCGGTAACCTGCCGTGACTTGATCCTCTGCGCCAAAATCGTAGGAAAGGCTCGCCTCGCCTGTGTTTCGGTATTCGACCCCGCGTTCCCTTCGGATGTCTTCGATCACGCCTTCGGACTCCACAATGGGGTCTTCTGAACGGACAAATGCGTCAGACAGGTGAAAACTCAGATGTCGGCCCAGTTCCTGGTCCCAAGACACTCGACCCTGATGTCGGGTGGTATCATTGGAGGAATCATCGCGATAAAAAGAAAAACCTGCCTCATAGTCGAAATTGAGCCTGGTTTCAGGCGATTCCAGGTCAAGGGAAATCCCCGGCGAAACCAGAGTGATCCAATCTGAATCCTCATTTTCCGGTTCCAGATCGATATTGTCATCATATTCCTGTTGAATGGAAATTCTTGGCGTGAGCATTTTTCTCATATCTGCTTGGCAAGGGCGAATCCATACGAATGACAAAGTCGCCAAGACTGCAACCAAAATCAGTGAACAACAATCCCGGCCGATGCTCGAATTACCCGTTCGAATCGTTCTATCGCTTCGCTCGTTCGAGACCTCGCCGTCGCCAACTAACAGCCTAAAGATGCAATGAGTTTCCTTGAACTGATCACCCCCAATGAACATCTTCTTCAAGCAAAATACCATCACATTTTTCCTTTCAAGAGCGATGGGCCAATTTATGCCAGGAGGATGCATGTCCATCTGATGCAATCCAGCACAAACGAACCCTTTAGCAATCAATATCGAGACCACAAAGCCATTTCAACGGAGAACAAATGTGGAAAAAGTTTCGTTGAACGAACCCTTTTTGTGTCATCCGATTCCGCTACAACCGGAGGAACAAGCTTATAGATGCCTGAAACGTTTTGAACAACTTGAACATTTTCAGGGTACAATAATCACGTCGTCGGGGTTCAGCAGAATATTCTGTTTGATATCTTTTCCGGAAACCACCCGTTCGTAATCAAATTCGATGCGGAACTGACCTTTTGGACCTTTTCTCACAATAAGAATATCGTCTTTTTTCGCCCACTCGGTGAAACCACCGGCCGTTGCAATCGCCTGAAGTACTGTAATCGGCCTTTCCAGCACGTATTCACCTGGTGCGCCAACCATGCCGACAATGTAGATCTTCTTGCTACGGTTTTCCTGGAGCATCACGTAGACCGACGGATTTTCCACATAGGCTGCCAGGGCTTTTGTGATTCGGTCTTTTAACTGTGGCAGAGTGCTGTTGGCCGCCTCAATATCGTCCACCAGGGGCAAGGAGATCTTTCCGTCCGGGCGGACCCGGATGGTCCGTGAAAGATCCGGCTCTCTCCATACCAGTATCTCAAGCATATCTCCAGCGCCAACAAGATAGTCATCACCATGTTTACTGGTTCCGACTGGTGTAGTAGTTGGCTCCCCGGCCATGGCAGAATCAGGCCGTGTATGGACAAACACGCCAGCAAAAAAAAAGCACAGCGTACAGGTCACAA
Source organism: Deltaproteobacteria bacterium (assembly GCA_016930875.1). NCBI lineage: Bacteria > Pseudomonadati > Myxococcota > Myxococcia > Deltaproteobacteria bacterium. The sequence continues at coordinate 9,055 of JAFGFW010000023.1, forward strand.
TGAGAATTTTGCGTCTTCTACATAGATAGGGCCGTATCATAATCATCGGATCTGTCATCCTTTCTTGCCGACTCGTGATACTGCTTTTCAATGCCATACTCCTTGATCTTGTTCAGCAAACTCTTGTAGCTGGTTTTCAGCAAAACGGCTGCTTTCTTGCGATTCCAGTAAGTGTGAAAGAGCACATCCATAATGGCTTCTGTTTCAGCCTTTCGAGCCGCTTCTTTGCATACCTTTTTCAAGGATGGCGTGGGAAAGGTCCTAAATGCATCGGTCCCGCCTTCGCCACTGCTTAAGGGTTCGTCTGAATCGTTCAAAAGAGCCGTGGGGCCATAATGTGCCAGTTTTTCATACAATGCCTCTTTATTCCCAAGTGCCGTGAAGCTCTGAATGCAGTTTTCCAATTCGCGAACATTTCCCGGCCAGGAGTACTCGTGGAGCCGTTCGCGTATTCGATCACTAAAGGGACTATACTCTCTGCCGTAGCGGGCTGTATATTCCTCCAGAAAATGCTTGCACAACAGATCAATGTCTTCCTTGCGTTCCTTGAGAGGTGGGATGTGAATAGAGGCAACGTTAAGGCGGTAATACAGGTCCGACCTGAACCTGCCCCGGGAAACCTTCTCACCCAGATCGCAATTAGTAGCGGCCAAGACACGGGAATCGATTTTCGTATTGGTTGTGCTGCCCAGTGAAGAAAGCTCGCTGTCTTGAAGCACCTGTAGGAGTTTGGCCTGCATGGGAAAAGGGATTTCGCAGATTTCATCTAAAAGTATGGTCCCCGAGTCAGCAAGCTCGAATTTCCCCAGTTTTTTGTTGAAAGCTCCGGTGAAAGCCCCCTTCTCAAAACCGAAGAGTTCGCTCTCAAGGAGATTGGCTGGCAGTGCGGCGCTGTTGACTTTGATGAAGGGTTTGCCAGCCCGATGGGAAAACTTATGAATTGCACGGGCCACAAGCTCTTTGCCTGTGCCGCTCTCACCGGTGATGAGGATCGTCACATCGGATCGTGCCAGACGGAGAACATGCCGCTTTATTTGGACCATAACCGGCGTTTGCCCGACAATGGTGCGATCCAGTTCTTTGTAACAGGGGTCCTGGGATTCATGCACAAGTTGCTCGATTGTGCGTTTCAACTCATCAGTATCAAAACCGCCGGGCAAGTAAGAAAGGTTGGCACGTCCCGGGATTTTGCCCCTATCCGTCAAGCCTTCTCCGTCCAGGATAACAAGGATGGCTGTCCCGCTCTTTTCACGTTCTATGACATCGGCAAGAGCCCTTATTTGCCCTGCATGGTTGGTAGAGCCCAAAAGCAGCAGGTCCGGCTTGTGACGATGAAATTCTGCCAAAAAATCCTTTTTTCTTGTAAGCGAACGACTGTGGTATCCGATTATTTCAACTAATTCTGGCGCTAAACCCCCGGCTACGCCGGGGAGAATACCAAAAGCTATGGCTGTAGTATTTAACAAAAAAAGCTCCTTGTCGTAGATTCGGATGGGGTTGTTTCCGATTCCGAAAATACGAAAGGAGCAAGCATTGAAAAGAACATTATCACATACGGTATGGGAGTGCAAATACCACATTGTTTGGGTTCCTAAAAGACGACGCAAGATCGTGTATGGTAAACTGCGCAAGGAACTGGGCACGATCTTGAGAAGGTTGTGCAAATTCAAAGGCGTAGAAGTGATCGAAGGAACGTTATGTATCGACCACATCCATGTGTGCGTAGCCATTCCGCCCAAGTATTCAGTATCGACGATAGTGGGGTATTTGAAAGGCAAAAGTGCCATGATTGTGTTCGAAAAGTACAGCCGTTTGAAGCGCAACTTCAGGGGGCACAGTTTCTGGGCCCGGGGCTATTATGTCAGTACAGTCGGCCTGGATGAGGCCAAGATTCGCAATTACATAAAAAACCAAGACCTAAATGAGACTATAGAAGACAGATACGATACGGATTTAAGTGACCCTTTTAAGGGGGCCAGTATCGATTGCGAAAAAACAGATGAATAAATAATCACGGTAAGGGAACAGCCCCAAACTCAATAAGAAAGTGAAGCCGTTAATCCCTTAAGGGATGCATGTAACAGTGCCCTTTTAGGGCTAATCAAGCCACCGGCTAAGCCGGTGGTAATGACT
>JAFGFW010000024.1 GCA_016930875.1 Deltaproteobacteria bacterium
TCCCGCCAGACCCCCTCTACGGCCCGCACAGCCCCATTTGCTGACTACCTACCCAATTGCGCTTTCGCTATATAGAATATCCAGATCCCGCCTGAAATTCTTGACCAAATCCTGCCTTTGTAGTAATCTTTAAAAATTAATTTTTACATATAAGGAGACAGCCCATGCGTGTCCGGTCGTTGATGATTGAAGATCCCATTACCGTGTCAGAACGCACTTCCGTTCAAGAAGCCATTCACATCATGCAGGAGAACTCTATCCGGCACCTTCCTGTTGTAAGCCGGTCACAGAAGTTAGTCGGATGGGTCACCCTCGGAGATATGAAACAGGGTCTGCTTCCTGCTGTTGTCACTGGCCTGTCCCTGGCGGACCTGATGATCAGAGAGCCCGTTAGCATAAACCCCGACGCTAACGTTGAGACCGCCGCCCGGATCATTTTTGAAAAAAAGATCGGCGGCATGCCTGTTATCGATGACGGTAAGAAGGTGATAGGAATTATTACGGTTACGGATATTTTGGGCGCTTTCGTCAAAATCATGGGTATCCTGGCCAATGGATCGAGGGTCGAGGTAGACGTGGGGAATAAGCCGGACGGTTTTGAAGAGGTTTCACGCATAATCCACGATAATGGTGGTGAAATCGTCAGTGTTGGGATTGACCCTGAAGTCAGTGAAAAGAAAATCTTTTATTTCCGCCTCAAACGGTGTTTGACAGACACCATTGTGAAGGCGCTAAAGAAAAAGAAATACATAGTTCTCTCCTCTGACTGATAGCCCTCCGGCCGGTACGATTTGATTTCTATTTCGTAAACCACGTTTCCAAGATATATGTCTTCAGTATAGTTTTCGCCCCGGTCCTGACTCTCCCAATTTGACAACCCCTTGTCCGGGCTGTGTCAAAACTTTGACAAATTAAGAACATCTGGACCAAATTCATCCAAGCTCTTTCCCTGTATATCGCAACACACCCCCCCCTGGCTGTTTGAAACTCCGGGCAATTGTCTGCCTCCAGTATTTTGGCACGATTTATGCTGAACTGGCTATTGATTGAAATCGTAGTCGCCTCTGCCTTGTGTGCCGTTGACGCTTGTGGGGGCGGTCGGAGGCCTTCAACTTTCTCCAGAACGTGCTGACGCCCAAAGGCAATGTAATAGGGCTTCAGATAATGATTTTGGCAAGGCCAGATGGAGATTTTCGAGTAAGGCGTACACCATAGTGCGTCGTCGAGAAAATCGACCGATAACGCAGTCCAGAATCTTTATCTGGAACCCTATAGAACGGAGGGACTGCGATGAAACCAAGGCTAAATCCTGTTTGCAAGAAAGGCGAAAGAAACCTCTACTGCTTGTATTACGGAGATTGTCTGGATCATGCGGTGGGACATCGGTGGCGACACTGGAATTGTTCTGAGTGCTCACACAAATTCACACAAGAAGTTGTCAATGCCGTGAGAACCGTTGATGATTCAAACATATTCTATGAATTGCCCCCTTCCTTTTCCGCGGAGGTTTGGCACACCTTTGATTGAGTTGAAAATGAAAGAGAAGCCCAAGAGTGAAACTTCTCTCCCTATTGAGGAAATCCTAAAGGCCGCAGAAAGGTTGCCTCCGTTTCCGGCGGTGATCTGGAAGGTCATGTCTTTGCTTCGCAGAATGGCGCCCGCGAGCGAGATCGAAGCCGTGATCCAGTACGACCAGGCGATTGCGGCAAGGGTATTGGCTCTGAGTCGTTCTGCCTATTATGCTCGAAGGCATGCCATAGGTTCATTGAGGGATGCCATAGTCGCTCTCGGGGATGAGCAGTTGACCCGAGTCGTTATGACTGCCTGCGCAGGCCGTTATTTTGAGTCTGAGATTTCCGGCTATGAACTCAGGGAAGGCCAGTTGTGGCAACATGCCGTGGCAACGGCGCTGCTGGCCGAGACAGCGGCGCGTCGCCTCGGAGAGAAGAAGGTTATGACGGTTTACACGGCTGGGTTGCTCCACGACATTGGCAAAGCCGTGCTGAGTTTCTACGTAAAGACGTATCTGGATGCCATATTGATCCGAATGAGCAGAAAAGGCATACAGTTCCTCGATGCTGAGCGCCAGACACTGGGTATGGATCATCAGCAGTTGGGGGAGATGATCGCCAAACGTTGGCGTTTTCCTCCGGAAGTGGTCGCAGGTATTGGCTACCATCACTGTCCGAAAAAAGCAAAAGCTCATCAGGACATAGCCGCTGCAGTTTTCGTGGCCAACAGGACTGCCAAAGCCATGGGTTTTGGCTGCGGGATGGAGAGCCTTGTTGAGTCGTACGAGGATGATATTTTTCAGTTATTGGGGATCACTCCCGGCAAGGCGGCACAATTCTGGACAGATATGTCAGATGTGTCGGATGATATTAAGCACGTGGTGTCTGAGGAAAGCCGTGTCTTCGATTCCCGTCCTCACGACGCCTCCAGCCTGTAGATCTCGATGACCCTTTCTTTTCCCTTCAACTTGCGGGCCGGAAGGGAGACCAGGGACCCCAGCCCTTCTTCACAAATCCTGTCTTTGATCTCCTCGCTCACTGCCTTGCTGATGAGTATATTGTTTGGACCGGCGATCGACTGGAGGCGTTGTGCCACGTTTACGGCATCGCCGATGACCGTATAGTTCAAGTGGTCCTCCGACCCGATATAGCCCGCCACTACTTCCCCTGAATCAATTCCTACGGAGACCTCAAGAGGAGGCCAGTTATTGCGCTGGGCCTGAGCATTGAAACCCTTCAGGGCTTTGATCATCCCAATAGCTGTCTTTACAGCTCGCACGGGATCATCATCATGGGAAAGCGGGGCTCCAAAGAAGGCCATAATGCCATCTCCTATCAGCTTATCCAGAGTCCCATCGTGCTTGAATATGATCGGAGTCATGAGTGAAAAATAGGCATTCAATATATCTACAACCTTCTCTTGATCCAGGCCTTCAGACATGGAGGTAAAGCCGTGCAGATCTGCAAACAGGATGGTCACATTCTTCCGTTCTCCGCCCAGTTTTATGTTTCCTCCACTGTCAAATATCTTTTCTGTCACCGTCTTTGAGAAGAATCGACTCAGCAGTAGTCGTTGTTTTTCCTCCTTGAGCATTTGATGATACACGCGGAAAAGGATCACTGCGGTGGCGATCTGATCTGATACCAGGCTGAAGAAACGCACTTCGTTCTGACTAAAGCGCTTTGTTTCCGTATGCCGGAGGCAGAGAACGCCGATGGCTTTCTCATTGTGCATAACGGGGACACATAGCAACGAACCATCATGATCGTCTCTGTCTGTTTTTATGGAGGGATCATCACGGGCGTTATCAATTATTACGGGACTCCTTTGAAGGATTGCTTTGCCTGGGGCTCCGTCTTCAAGGCTCAAGAACGCGGTTTCGCCGGCGGATCTATTCAGGTCGCTTCGAGCCACAGTCTCGAGCGCTTGCAGCTCTTCGTTTACAAGCATAAGAGTGATGTTTTCTAACATTATATATTTTTTGATAATGTTCAATTGGTCTCGAAAGAAAGCCTCCTTGTCATGGAAGTTTGTAGATCGAAGGGTATTACCCAGTTCCTTGAGGATTGAGAGTTCCTTTATCTTGTTTTCATAATTATCCTGGATCTTGAGGAACTGCCTTTTAAAGACATCCCTTTCTTGCCCCAGCACGGTCTTCTCATCTGTTGTCTTTTGCCCGTTAGAGAACATGGGGAAACGTCCTTAGTCCAGAATTGCAAACAACTCCTGGTTATGTTCCAAAATGGCCACAGCATTCTGCGCCATTTTTTTCAGCTCTTCTGTGTCCAGGCCCTTAAAGAGTTGAGTCAATATATTCCAATGGCCGAAGGTCAACTGAAGAGGGAAGAGAGACTCCTCTTCGGGCGAATCCTTTGCTTGATAGTGCAGGTAGTCTGCCAGACCGATAATGGCAGCGAGCTGAGAGTGACCGGAAGCTGAGAAAGGCTGATGGTGAAATGCAATGGCCTGAACAAGAGCAACCGGCAGATTCCAGTGAGAGGCTAGAAACTTTCCAATAGCCGCATGATTCAAGCCCAGTCTTTCCTCTTCCAACTCAAAGAGAGGCAGATTGTGTTTTGCAATGTCAGCATGAATTTGTGCGTAGTGCTGAGGAAAGTTCTCCATAAGGAAGATCTTGCCAAAATCGTGGAGCAGACCCGCGGTGAAGGCCCCACTTTTTTGATGTTCCGGGAGTTTCTTGCATAAATCCTGGGCGATGAGGGCTGTGCCCATTGAATGATGCCATAACGTTTTTGGATCGTATGGCCCTTCAAGAGGGCTTGCCTCAAACACCTTTGCGGCTGCCAGGCCAAAGGATAGGTCTATGATCTCTTCTGTGCCGAGAATAACCACCACCTGCTTTACGGCGCCGATTTTTTGGGGAAAGCCGTAAAATGCCGAATTTACGATCTTGAGGAGCTTCGACGTCAGAGGAGGGTCGTTTTCGATGACCTTGGTCAGTTCATCGGCTGATGAATTGCGGTTTGACGCGATTCTGAATATGTGGGCTGCAATAGACGGCAGGGTCGGCAAAGTCTCTACTCGATTCAGCTTTGAAAGCACTTCCTGTTGGGTGCCCTTTCGCTCATCCAGGCCCTCTTCCAGCTCGATCTGACGAATAATTGCCTCCAAGTGGTGTTCTGCAGCCTTGTCGGAAATTGGTTGACATTGGGCATCTATCATTTCTCCCAGCGTTGCTACGAGTGGGGAATCAAAGGGTAACCTGGCTATGAACTGCCTTTCTTCGGTTTGCGGAAGCTGGCTGAGTCCCACCCACAATACCTGAGGATCCAGATCGGCAAGCCTTTTAAAGATCCTTCCTCGTGCCCTGGCAAGACAGCGCTGAAGGGGCGTCTTGGATTTTGCTTCGTCACTTGCTGAAAGACACGGCGCGGATTTTCCTTGCGGACCTGCTGTGTGAGCATCAGGCAGTCCGGGGCTACGCCCTTTTTTCCTTTTCACTTCTGCCAGCCGTATCAACCCCTGGATGCTTCGGCTTTCCTCCGGGAAGAGTGAATAACCCATGCTTATTCGAATCTCATTTCCCAGAAGCTCTTTAAAGACACGAGTTGCTTTGTTTCTGAGGTGCCCCACGCCTTGCTTGTCTGTGGAGAACCCCAGTAGGATTAGACGAGAATCATCAATTGCAATCACCGTGTCGCTTTCGCGGAAGCGGCCTCCAATTTGGTTTTCAAGGGGGCCCATCATGGACGGCAGGACTGATTCAGGCTCTTGTGAGGTCACCTGCGCCAAAAACAGGACCAGATTGGCTTTTGTTCTCAGGATCTTGCTCAACTCCTTATTCATTAACTCGTGATGCTTTTTTGAAATGACAAACGGATAGGATGAATCTGCCTTGACGGGCTCCAAAGACGTCCGGCAGCCGATTTTTTCTAAGGCTGTTTGAATCAACTCGCCATCATTCGTGGTGGAGACTTCCCAGAGCACACGCGGCGCCTTTGTGAGCAGGCTGCGGATTTTTTCCTCAGATAGGCCAAGCTCTTTACGAAAAAAAATGACAAGCTTCCGGAGCTGGGCGCCCGGGTCCAATCCTTCGAAAATGAGACGAAAACGAGTATCACTCATATTGACTCCATCACAAGAGTTACAGCAAAAGCCATGCCAGTGTTGTGTAATCAAGGGTCTTGTTCGTGGCCGAAAAACTAATCCAACGGACTTTAAGTATTGCAAGATAGAACCGAAGTATTGTATATTATTCAAATTAGGAAACATGCGGATTGGCACAGTCCTTGCTCAATGCTTTGGAAGTTCAACAAAGAAATGGGCGTCCCAGAAAGGTTTTTTTTGTTCACAAGGGAGGATATGTTTAAGAAATGCCACTCGATTGCAATAACGGCGCGGGACTCTTTCCCCAGGGAGGCGAAAAAGGAGACTTCTATGAAGAGAAGATTTTGCTGTTTGCTATCTTTTTCCCTGATTCTATTTTATGGTAATATCTGTACGTTATGTGGCGCAGAGCAAGAAGAGACGGCTGCTTTGGGTTCCGAGTTCTATCTTGGCCCCGGCGACGTTTTGGAGATGTCTGTCTGGAAGGATGAGGCGCTTTCCAGGCAGGTGGTGGTGAGGCCGGACGGAAAGATATCCTTTCCCCTCATTGGCGATGTGGTTGCCCGAGGACGAACCGTGGAGGAATTGAGACAGGTTGTAGAAGGCAAGATCAAGGTATATGTTCCGGATGCTCCGGTAACCGTTATGGTTGTCCAGGTGGGCAGTCCCAAAGTATATGTGGTCGGCAAGGTCGCCAAGCCGGGCCTCTATATTATGGGACAAAAGCTGAGGGTCATGCAGGTTCTGGCCATGGCAGGCGGGATGACCGCCTTTGCGAAAAAGGATGATATACTTATTATCAGAAAAGAGAATGCCCATCAGAGAGTCTTCAAATTCAACTACGGCAAGGTAGCCGGCGGCAAGGACCTGGACCAGAATATTTGCCTTGAAGCAGGCGATACGGTTGTAGTGCCCTGATGGTAGTGCAGTGTCTCAAAAGTTCAGTATTCTTATTGCTTTTTTCTCTGGGTATGGCGTGTTTCGTGGTCGTGGATGCCGGGGCCGCACAATACGTTGTCACCCCGTCTGTGGAGCTTCAGGAGACATACGATGATAACGTTTTCCTAAAAGAGATTGACGATTTCGAGCACCTTATCTCGCCGGGTCTTGTCTTTGATGTTCGAACAGAAAGGACGGAGCTAAAAGCCGGCGGCGCCTGGGATATCTCCGACTACCAGCGCCACAGCGAGCTCGACAGTGTGGACCAGACGTACGAGTTTTCCGCAAGTGTAAATCCGAGCGAACTGTGGCGCCTCGATTTTTCAGGACAGTACAAGGATGATTATACATTTATCTCGGCCCTGGAGGAATCCGGCATTATTGCTGACAGATCCAGGCGCAAACGCGCCACCCTTGAGCCCGGGGTCGCCATTGTTCTGGATCCTCGCAATACGTTGGAGTTTTCTTATGATTTTGTGAAGACCCAGTATGATCTGGAAAGGTACCCTGACTATCGCGTTCACGGCCCGAACCTGACCTGGATTCATGGCCTTATGAACGAACGCACCAGCATCATATGCTCGGCCGGCGCAACCCTGGTGGATTTCGAAGAAACCTCCGGGGATCTCAACGTGAGACAACGCACTTACCGTGGTCTGGCCGGCATTGATCACCGGTTTTCAGAGACACTCCAGTTAAGGCTCTTGGCAGGCGCAAGCTACACCGAGTCGAAGTTTCCGAGGGCCGGATTGAGTGTGGAGGAAAAGGACACAGGCCTTATTGTTGACGGCGCCCTGGAGTGGCGCCTTGAACGCCTCAGTCTTTCAGGGAACGTGAACCGCGATATTACACCGAGTATTTACGGCGAGAATGTCACCCGGGACAGGGTCAGGGCGGGCCTGAGATATCGGTTTACCGAAAAACTAAGGAGCGGCCTGAGCGTTTCATACTATCACACTGAAACGGACGGCCTGGTGGACCGCGAAAAGCGGCTCACATATTCGGTTCGCCCCTCAATGATCTACAGGTTTACAGAGGATGTGGACCTCCGGTTGGGGTATGCATACACCTGGACCGAGAATGAAATCACCGACTACTCGCAGGAGCGAAACCGCTTTTTTCTGGAACTGGCCGTGGCATGGCCGAAGACCTTTGATTGAATCCGCGACCAATAGAACATGAGAAATAGTTCACCCTAACGTCAAAGGGGTTTTTTATGGAACAAACTGCCGATATTCAGCAGTACTGGGACGTCATAAAGCGTAGGAAGTTTCAGATTATTATTCCTGCTGTGCTGGTCTTTTGTCTTTCTGTGGTCATCGCCTTTGTCTTGCCCCCGGTCTTTAGGTCAAGCGCCACAATTCTCATTGAGGCGCAGGAAATCCCCCAGGATATTGTCCGCACCACGGTGACAGGCTATGTGGAGGAACGGCTTCAGATGATCACGCAGATCGTGATGAGTCGCTCAAGACTCCTGGGCATTATCGGCCGTTTCGGGCTCTATGAGGATTTGAAGGACCGGTACACCACAGAAGAGATCGTCGAAAACATGCGCGAGGACATCCGGATGGAGCCCATCCAGGCGGAGGTGATCAACCCGCAATCTGGAAGGCCGGGATCAGCCACCATTGCCTTTACGCTCTCCTATGAGGGAAAAAATCCCGCGAAGGTAGCCCAGGTTGCCAATGTGCTTACTTCCCTTTATCTGGAAGAAAACCTGAAAAATCGCGAAGAAAAGGCCAGGACCACGTTTGAATTCTTTGAAACCCAACTGGCGCAACTCCGTTCGGAGATCCTTGAAACCGAGGCCAGGATCGCCGAGTTTAAGAATAAGTACATAAGCGTGCTTCCCGAGCTCATGCAGGTGAACCTGCAGACCATGGAGCGGCTTCAGAGGGAGATCGGCGTTAAGGGAGAACTGATCAAGACCCTGGTCAACCGGAAGATCTATCTGGAGGGCCAGTTGGCAACCTTGGAACCGGTCATGTACACTGTGAGCCTGGAAGGCAAAAGGGTCATGACACCGAAACAAGAGCTTGAGATCTTGCGAAGCGAATACCTGGGGCTCCGCGCCACCCTTGCTGATGAGCATCCGGACGTGATTGGAATGAAGAAAAAACTGGATGCCCTGGAAGGCGAGGTGGCCACGCGCGAAGACTTGCGTAAGAGGTACGGGAAACTCCATGACAAGGAGACGCAACTTGCTCTGATCTCAAAAAAGTTTTCGGAAAAACATCCTGACGTGATCAGGCTCGACAAGGAGGTTGCCCGGCTGAAGGCCGAGGTCGAAGCGCTTTCTCAAAAACAGAGCGTGCTCAGGGCAGAAGACGAAAAACCGGAAAATCCCTCTTACATCAACCTCCAGACCCAAATCGCATCTACGCAGATGGAGATTGAAAGCGCCCAGAAAGATCTCAATGTCTTAAAGGAAGGATACCAGGACTATCAAAAGAGAGTGGAAGTCACCCCGCAGGTGGAGCAGCAATACCGGGCCCTGGAGCGGGATTACGGCAATGCCCAGGCAAAATATCAGGAAACCATGAGCAGGCTTATGGCCGCAAGGGAGGCCAAAGGCCTTGAGGAGAGCCGCATGGGGGAGAAGTTCACCCTCGTAGACCCGCCCATCACACCGGAAAAACCTGACAGGCCCAACCGGTTGGCTATACTCCTTATAGGCTTGGTGCTGGCAGCAGGCGCAGGAGTCGGTTTTGGCTCCATGGCCGAGTATATGGACCATTCCGTGCGTCGAGCCGACGAGCTGGCAAAGGTGGCTGGACATCCCGTGCTGGCAGTGATTCCTTATTTGGAAACAGCGCAAGACCGTGCAAAAAGGCTATGGAGGAGATTGGCCTTTATTGGCGCTACCGTTGGGCTTATCGTGGGCGGATTGGGCGTCTTGCATTACTTATACAGGCCGCTCGATATTTTGTGGATTCAGATCATGCGCGAGCTTTACATCGGTTTTTGAGAAGGGATTTAGGGATTCCGGTTTATCCGGGTCAGGTGTGTCATATGAGCAAAATAGAAAAGGCCCTGGAGCGGGCAAGGAAAATGCGTCAGGAAGGTCAAGAGCAAGTTGAAGGCTACAGACCTTCCGAGGTGTCTCGCCTTCAGGTTGGGGAACCTGCATATATCAAGACAAAAGTGATGTCCCTGGACAGGGGCCACCTTGAGAGACACCGGGTGATGACGCTCATGGATAACCCGGAAGTCATGGACTATTACAACCTTTTGCGCACCCAGGTGCTTCAAAAAACCCGCCACAATGGGCATAACACCATCATGATCACCAGCGTTCTGCCAGGCGAGGGCAAGACTATCACGGCCATTAACCTGGCTGTGAGTATTGCCAGGGAGGTCAAGCAGACCGTTCTTCTGGTGGATACGGACCTTCGGAACCCAAAGATCCACGACTATCTGGGCTGTGATGCGGAAAAAGGCCTTTCAGATTATCTGCAAAATGATGTTCCGGTGGGCGACCTTCTCGTTAATCCCGGGATAGCCAAGATGGTGGTGCTGCCGGCCGGAAGGCCTCTTCAAGGATCTACGGATATCCTGGGTTCTCCCAAGATGGAAAAGCTGGTCGAGGAGATGAAGCGTCGCTACGCGGAGCGCTACGTTATTTTCGACTGCCCCCCGGTTCTTAGCGTTCCCGACGCATTGGTTTTTTCCTCCTATGTAGACGGCGTGATCCTTGTGGTAGAGGCGGGTAGAACTACGAAAGACCAAATCCGCAAGGCTGTTGAGGTTTTTGAGGATAAGAACATTGTCGGCCTGGTCATGAACAGGGGCGACAGTGGCTCACGCGGGTATTACTACTAGTGTACACAAAATTTTACGGTTTTAGAGAAAAGCCGTTCAATATCATCTCCGATCCCAGTTTTCTCTATATGAGCGCCAAGCACCGGATGGCTCTCACTTATCTCGAATACGGATTCGTAGATGGGATCGGCTTTATCCTGCTCACCGGAGAGATCGGCACCGGAAAGACCACCCTCATCAAACAATTCCTGAAACAGATCGGCACAGACATTGAGGTGGCGGTCATCTTTAACACCAACGTTACGGCTGATCAGCTTCTGGAAATGATCGTTGAGGAGTTCGAATTAGAGGCGCCGGCACATGGCAAGGGGAGGCGCCTCGATGTCCTGAATCAGTTTCTCATCAACAAGCACGGTCTTGGCCGGAGAGTGGTCCTGATCGTAGACGAGTCCCAGAACCTTTCCCAGGACGCACTGGAAGAGATCCGCATGCTCTCCAACCTCCAGACGGACAAGGCTCTGCTGCTTCAAATCCTGCTGGTGGGCCAACCGGCCTTGCGCACCCGCCTTCAACATCCCTCCTTGGCCCAGCTCAGCCAACGTATTGCGGTGAGTTATCACCTTGAGCCTCTGAACCTGGAAGAGACCAATAGCTATATCGCCCACCGTCTAAAAGTGGCTGGAGCAAAAAACCAGGAACTCTTCAAGCCTGAAGCCGTTGAACTTATTTTTCAATATTCGGGCGGCACTCCCCGTACCATCAACATTTTGTGCGATGCAGCCCTGGTATATGGCTATGCCGATGAGGCGGCCGCGATCGAAGGCGAGGTTATCGAACATGTGGTCAGGGATAGGCAGGAGATAGGCTTTCTTACTACTGCCAAGTCTGGCGAGAAGGTTCAGGCACGGAGTGAAGAGAGTGGGGGGATGGAGGACGGCACAGGTTTGGTGGGCCGAGTTGAGAGTATTGAACAGCAGGTTTTTCATCTTTCTTCCAAAGTAGACTGGCATATCAAGGAGCAGGAACAAAGGGCAGAAAGTTTCAAGGATACCCTGGTGCAAAGGCTCGAAACAATGCTCGCAGAGGAGCGGAAGCGCACGGACCGGCTGTTGATTCAGTACAACCTCTTAAGGGACAGATTGAACTTGAACAAGCTCAAATCGGAAGGAAAGAAGGTCCCCTCGCTGGAGAGAAAATCCCAGGCCTTTGATTTTGCTGACGAACAAACAGAAGCTAAGAGCAAAGAGGGCAGCAGGCGCAGAGGGCGTTTGAGGAAGTGGTTTTCTAAGTAGCGGAATACGATTACGACCGCGCCGACTTCGCCATGCCTACTTCGCCGAAGCTTCGAAGGCTGAAAGTAGCGCTGGCTACGACGGCTGAAAGGGAGAAATCTTATACTGTCAGTATGTCATACCGGAAAGATTTCTCCCTGGCCCAGACCGGGCTTTTCTCTCCTGGGCACTGTCCAACTTCTGTTGCGCCAGGGCGGGCGCTTCGCTCGAAATGACACCGCCATCAGCTGGGATGAAGTTTTGTGCGAAGGCGTAAATTTTGGATGTTTTGAAAAGAAAGGTGCGCTTTGAGACCTTTGAAAAATGTTCAATTTTGTTCAAGTTCAAGGAACGCGAGAATTTTAACCGCAGGAATACATTGAGTATTTTGAGGATTGAAATTTGACCGTGACGCAGAAATTGAGCAAAAGGGGGCGTTTTTCAAAGGTCTCGCTTTGGATGTACCCGAGGGGGCGGAGCTGTGTGGGAAGCGGCGAAGCCGCGCAGTATAAAATCGCGGAGCGATTATATTTATGAAACCTGAGCATGACTACTCGGAAAGCCTGCTTGTCCATTTCAGGCGTATTGAAAGTCTGAAAGAATCTGCCCTTGGTTATCCCTCGATGCATCTGAACAAGAGACAGCTTTGTGACCTGGAACTACTTCTGAACCGGGCATTCTATCCTCTCACAGGCTACCTTGGGCGGGAGGACTATGAAGGTGTTGTCGAGGATATGCGCCTTGCCGATGGCGCTGTGTGGCCCATGCCGATCTGCCTGGATGTGAACGAGGAAATGGCCCTGAGCCTTGAGAAGGGCCGGCTCGTTGCCCTCAGAGATGAGGAAGGGTTCATGCTCGCTGTGCTTACCGTAGGAGATATATGGAAGCCTGATAAGAGCGTGGAAGCCCGATGTGTGTTTGGCGCTGATGATCCTGATAAACATCCGGGTGTGAGGGATCTGTACGAACATGTGGGGCCATGGTATGTGGGAGGGTCTCTCGAGGGGTTGCATCTGCCCATTCACTACGATTTCAGAGAGCTGAGGCTTACGCCTGCGGAAATTCACCGGCGGTTTTCCCAGAATGGCTGGCGTCACGTGATAGGTTTTCAAACCGAGAAACACCTTCATTGCGCCCACAAGGAAATGACCCTGAGGGCCGCCCGTGAGGCAGGCGCGAGCATTTTGCTCCAGCCCGTTGTGGGCCTGACGCACCCGGGAGATCTGGACCACTATACCCAGGTGCGGTGTTACCAGGAAATCGTAAAAAAATATCCCAAGAACATGATTATGCTCGGCTTGATTCCGCTGGCCATGCGCAAGGCAGGGCCAAGGGAGGCCCTGTGGCATGCCGTTATCCGCAAGAACTATGGGTGCAGTCATTTTATGGTGGCCGCGGATCATGCGGACCCCTTTGCCCATAACAGCGGCAATGAGAAGTTTTACCCCATGGGCGCTGCCCAGGACATGGTGCAGTCCTTTGAGGAGGAGACCGGCATCAGAATGGTTCCACTCCAAAAAATGGTTTATGTGGAAGAGAAGGCCGAGTATATTCCCGAAGGCGACGTGGAGCCCGGAATGAACGTGAAGCAGATCTCCTCCAGCGAACTGCGGCGCAGGCTGGAGAACGGTCTGGCTATACCCGAATGGTTTTCGTACCCGGAAGTTGTGGCCGAGCTCAGGCTGGCCTATCCGCCCCGCTCAAAGCAAGGGTTTACCGTATTCATAACAGGACTGTCCGGGGCAGGCAAATCCACTCTTGCAAAAGTATTGATGGTAAAGTTCATGGAACTGCGCGACAGGCCTGTGACCCTTCTGGATGGCGACATTGTGAGAAGGAATCTTTCAAGCGAGCTTAGCTTTTCAAAAGATCACAGGAATCTAAACATAACCCGGATCGGATTTGTGGCAAGCGAGATCACAAAAAACGGTGGAATCGCCATCTGTGCGCCCATTGCTCCCTACGAGGAGTCGAGACGGCACAATCGCGAGCTCATTAGTCGTTATGGGGGCTATGTCGAGGTTTACCTTTCAACTCCCCTGGATGTTTGCGAGCAGCGGGACCGCAAAGGGCTCTATGCCAAGGCCAGGGCAGGAATCATAAAGGGGGTTACGGGTGTTGATGATCCCTATGTACCCCCGTCTGATCCTGAACTCGTGATTGACACTACCGAGGCGAGCCCGGACGAAGCCGCACAAGAGGTTTTGCTTTATCTCGAAGAGCAGGGGTATATCAGATAATGAAAAAAGCGCTTATAACCGGCATAACAGGTCAAGACGGGGCTTACCTTGCTGATTTTTTGCTCAAAAAGGGTTACGAGGTCCATGGAATCAAGAGAAGGGCTTCGTCATTTAACACAGGCCGTGTGGACCACCTTTACAAAGATCCCCACGATCTGGACGTCCGTTTCTTCATGCATTATGGTGATCTTACGGATGCCACAAACCTGATTCGCATCATCCAGGACGTTCAGCCCGACGAGGTATACAATATTGCCGCTCAGAGCCATGTCATGGTCTCATTTGAGACGGCAGAGTACACTGCTAACGCCGATGCGCTGGGGACACTGCGCCTCCTTGAAGCTATCAGGATTCTGAACCTCGAGGATAAGACCAGATTTTATCAAGCCTCCACAAGTGAGCTCTACGGAAAGGCCCAGGAGGTTCCCCAGCGCGAAACCACACCATTTTACCCCCGGAGCCCGTATGCAGCAGCAAAGCTTTATGCGTATTGGATAACCGTCAACTACCGTGAGGCGTACAATATGTTCGCTTGCAATGGGATTCTTTTTAACCACGAATCACCCGTCAGGGGGGAAACCTTTGTGACCCGCAAGATTACAAGGGCAGTGGCGCGCATCAAACTGGGGCTGCAAGAAAGCCTGTACCTGGGCAACTTGAACGCCAAGAGGGATTGGGGCTTTGCCGGGGACTTTGTGAGAGGCATGTGGTTGATGCTCCAGCAAGAAAAACCACGGGATTATGTAATTGCCACCGGCCAAACCCATGCAGTACGGGAGTTTGTGGAGAAAAGTTTTCAAGAAGTCGGGATCGAGATAGTCTGGGAAGGCTCTGGGGTGGATGAAGTCGGAAAGGATAGGGACATGGGCAAGGTCCTCGTTCAGATCGACCCTAGGTATTTCCGGCCGACAGAAGTCGACTTCCTGCTGGGCGATGCCTCAAAGGCAAGGCAAGATCTCGGCTGGGAACCAAAGGTGAGCTTTGACAAACTAGTGAAAATCATGGTCCAGGAAGATCTGAAAGAAGCCGAAAGAGATCAATTGTGCAGCAGCGCGGGCTTTCGTACCTTTAATCAGTTTGAATAACCGGTCAAACCAACAAAACCTATGAAGCAAAATTCCAAAATTTACGTCGCAGGCCACGGGGGGCTGGTCGGGTCTGCCATCGTTCGCAAACTCAAGGCTGAAGGCCACACAAATATCATCACCCGCACCCGTTCGGAACTCGATCTTACAAGGCAGGCAAAGGTTGAAGAGTTCTTTGACAAACAAAGCCCGGAATATGTCTTCCTCGCTGCCGCAAAGGTTGGGGGGATCTGGGCCAACAATATCTACAGGGCTGATTTTATGTATTCTAATCTGGCCATTGAAACCAACATCATCCATGCTTCATATATATACGAAGTAAAAAAGCTTCTGTTCCTGGGCAGTTCTTGCATTTACCCCAGAGACTGCCCACAGCCCATGAAGGAAGAATATCTCCTGTCAGGATATCTTGAGCCGACCAACGAACCTTATGCAGTTGCAAAAATCGCCGGTATCAAGATGTGCCAATCCTATAACCACCAGCACGGAACGCGCAACATAAGCGTCATGCCCACCAACCTCTACGGGCCAAAGGACAATTTTGATCTTGAGACATCCCATGCAATGCCCGCCCTTATCAGAAAAGTCCACCTGGCAAAACTTGCCGCCGAAGGCCACTGGGACGACATTCAAAAAGACGAAAAAATCTACGGCCCAATCCCTGATGTCATAAAACATTCATTTGGAATCAATCGTGCAACAAATAAACCACTCAACGAATCAACTACTCAACCAAAAATAATTCTTTGGGGCACAGGCAATCCCAGAAGGGAGTTTCTCCATGTGGATGATCTTGCTGACGCCTGCCTCTATCTTATGGACAATTATGAGAGTGATGACATCATCAATGTCGGCTCCGGCAAGGATCTGACCGTACGAGAATTGGGGGAACTCATTGCCCGTGTTGTGGGATTTGAGGGGCGAATAACTTATGATCCGAGCAAGCCGGACGGAACACCGCGAAAACTCCTGGACGTTTCAAAATTGCAGAGCCTGGGATGGCAACCCAAGATAACTCTGGAGGACGGCATCCGAAAAACATATGAATGGTACGTGAATAATCCCTGACACGGATGAAATCTGCTGGGCAAAATACCATCCTTTTAAGATCCATTCAGGCCTCCATTGAAGCAGGAAATGCCATTCTTGAAGTCTACCATTCGGATTTTGCCGTAGAGAAAAAGGCAGATAACACGCCTTTGACACTTGCCGACAAACGTTCCCATGAAATAATTATTTCGTATCTCGTGGAATTTGATATCCCTATCCTTAGCGAAGAGGGAAAAGATGTTGCGTATGAGGAAAGGAAATCATGGGACACACTATGGATCGTTGACCCCCTTGACGGAACCAAGGAGTTCGTCAATCGAAACGGTGAGTTCACAGTGAACATCGCCCTGGTAGAGAAGGGCAGGCCTGTGCTGGGCGTGATCTTTGTTCCCGAAAGACACACTCTCTATTTTGCTGCGCAGGATCTTGGAACATACAAGGCAGAAAAGAGTGAAGTAGTCGGTCTGTTGGGTGAAGAAAAAAGAGGAAGTAAAAGCCCTGCCTTGTTAGACAGCATCATTAATTGCTCAACCAGATTGCGGGAAAAGGCCGTTTCCGGATACAAATCAGGTAATAGGCCACTGACCATAGTTGGAAGCCGGTCTCATCCCACAGCCGAACTTAATGCCTTTATTGAGGAAAAGCGCCGGCAATACGGCAATATCGAATTTGTCTCAGCAGGGAGCTCTTTGAAGTTCTGTCTCATTGCTGAAGGCATGGCGGACATATATCCTCGATTAGGGCCGACAATGGAATGGGATACCGCAGCCGGTCAGGTGATTGCGGAGAACGCCGGCGCCACTGTCCTGCGCTACGATGACGGCAAACCTCTTTCCTACAATAAGGAGAGCTTGCTGAATCCGTGGTTTGTAGTTAGTGCCTAACATGGCTTAGATAGTCAATGAATCCGTGCCGGCAATCCTAATCCCTTCTTCTCTGCAAAAACTCGGGACTTATTTCTCAGGAATCGAAAAGTAAAGGACGTCCCCAACTTGTCGCCAAGGCAAAAAAGTTAACGTGTCCAACTTTGGATCTCTGGAGGTTCGAACCGCGTCGCTTGTGGCCCGGGGTTGCCGGGCATAACCATAGCGACTTTGGAAACTCGGTTCACATTGGCAAAGAAGAGGGGGCTTCCAAAAAGACTTGACAAATCTACATAGCAGGATGTCCCTAAGTACGCCCTCCCTTTCCTTCTTGAATCTCTTGAGGCCTTGTGTTAAAGATTTCGTATGAAAGCAGATGATATTACATCTATAGTTGATCCACAAGTCATCAGCGAGTGGTTAAAGAAAGCCGACGAGGATTTCGATTTCGGTGTGTCAGTTCTTGATGATTCGACCTTCTATGACGAGATCAAGAGGTTGCTTGATCTTTGACCTTGTCTTCAGTTCCTTCGTGAATCCAGTGCAACGGGTCCCTGCTTGATTTTACCTAACACCTAAAGCGTAAAACATAAAAGCAATCTTTTTCCCATTCACTGCTGACTGTTCAGGGTCAGAAAATAGAGAGAACGTCATATTATCATGGCCGTCCAGAAAATTCTTCACTGGTGCCTCAAACAGCGCCGGAGGCGCCAAATGTCTGTGTGAATCTGCGGGTGTCTGCGGTTAGATCATGCTCCTTTGTTTGTGCTTAGCTTTTTGCCTCCAACCTCAAACCGGACGCCTCAAGCAGCGCCGGAGGCGCTCAATGGCGTCTCCAATTCACCGTGAGCAGAGAAACTTATAATACAATGTCCCCGAGTCCCCAACCGAGTCCCCCGTCCCAAATCGCCATCGGCAAAGTGCGGTTGACGGGTAGGAGGTATTTGAGGAGGTAACCATATGCTTATTGAACATGTCAATAAAGCGATGAGTAAGGCGGTTTACGATAAGCTGGAAGATGGCACTTTCTCGGGCAATATTCCGCAGTGTCCTGGCGTCGTCGCTTTTGGAGAAACACTGTATCAATGCCAGCAAGAATTGAGATCTTCTCTTGAGGGATGGTTGCTTGTAAAAATCAGGCATGGTGATAAATTGCCGGTGATAGGCAGGATTAATCTAAACAAAAGAATGCCTGTTTCTCAAAAGGCGATCGCCCATGGGTAAATGGAAGCCATGTAAGCGAAGAGATTTCATAAAGCAGCTAAAGAAACTAGGTTTCGGATCACCTGAACCGGGAGGACGTCATTTCTATATGCGTCATGGTACATACACACTCACTCTACCAACTAGTAAGAAAGCATGGTTGACAATTTCTTACCCGTAGTGTAATCTAAAAATTATTATCAATTCTAATCATTGAGGTGAGACAAATGGAAACCATATCATCCAAGGTCACATCAAAAGGACAGGTTGTAATCCCCAAAAGACTGAGGGAAAAGTATGGGATACGGTCGGCCACAGCGATTCGCTGGATCGAAAAGGATCAAGGTATTTTGATGGTACCCGAGTCCGAGGATCCGATTGTGGCGGCCCGAGGAATGTTGAAGGGTTCCGGAATATTGAAAGCCTATTCGAAAGAAAAAAGACGCGAAAAACAAAGGGAGAATAAGAGAATTGCAAGGACCAAATAGCTTTGTCCTCGATAGTTATGCCTTAATTGGATATCTCGAAAATGAATCTTTTTCTGGCCAGATCCAGCATGTTCTCACTCAGGCAAAGAATGGAGCCTCTCGCCTATATATCCACGCAATTCATATAGGTGAGGTTTATTATATTACATTGAGGGAACAAGGCAAGAGTTTGGCAGACCTAGCCTACTCCAGAATTAAAGCTTTGCCGATAAAGCTGATCGATCGCATAGATGAAGAACTTCTTCTGGCAGCTGCCGGTCTTAAAGCAAGGTATCCTATTTCGTATGCGGATTCCTTTGCTGCGGCTTTGGCGATGATCAAGAGCTGTCCCCTTCTAACAGGAGACTCAGAATTCAAATCGCTTGAAAAACAAGGAATAATCAGCATCAAGTGGCTTATGTAGACCCTGACGTTGCAAAAGTCGAGGATGCCGCAGATTCAAGGCGGCCCATGCGACAGGCTCAGGGTGAGGCTGTAGTCGGCTACGCCGAACTCTTGCCAACAAAGGAGATGCGGTATCCTCGGCTTTCCCTAAGGGTAAACAACTTGGCTGTTTTTCTAGTTTTCTGCATATCACTCGCAGTGAATTCCTCAAAACTGCTCAAAAAGGCCGCAAAGAA
>JAFGFW010000025.1 GCA_016930875.1 Deltaproteobacteria bacterium
GTCTGGCTTTACCCTCTAAGAAAAAAGTTCAAAGAATTGCTTTGCTCTTAACTCTCACTGACTGATGGGATTACCGAATATTTACCTTTTTTTCTTATCACAAAAGCGCTTCAAAGTAAAGTCTAAAGCCCTCCCGATGGTTTTATTCCTGTCCTTTCTACCATGGAACCGTGACAGATGCGGTCACACTTTTGGTGCAAAAACCAAGAATCTTCCCTTGACCTTTCGAAAAATTTCGTTCTATTAACGCAAAGACTTCCATTAACCCCCATACACCCATACTACAGGAGGAAATGACGATGACAAAAGCAGAGCTGGTTGAACAGATGGCAAAGGATGCGGGGATCTCAAAGGCTGCCGCCAACAAGGTCCTGGACTTATCTGTTGACAGTGTCAACCCTAACGCTGCATAAACAACACGGCGAGTCGGAGAATATAAACAGCATATCATGTTGTTGTACACTTGACACTGATAACGGGCTCTGTCGCTTTTCCGCCAAGAGTCGTATCCACAGACAATGAAAGATTCGCCCTGTTGTTTACCCTTTGGGAAAGCCGATGATACCGCATCTTCTGCGTTGCCAAGGGTTCGCAGTACCTGACTACGGCTTCACCCTTGGACGCCTTAAATCTGAGGCATCCTCAACCTTTGCAACATCAGGGTACAGAAAGCGCTGAAGAAGAAGGATGGCAAGGTGACATTGGTGGGTTTTGGTACCTTTTCCAAGGTTCGTCGCAAGGAAAGAGAAGGCAGGAATCCCCAAACAGGCGCAAAGATAAAGATCAAGGCCCGCAATGCTGTGAAGTTCAAACCCGGCAAAGCCCTGAAGGATTCTATGTAGCCGCAAGCACACAGCGACAGACCCCAGTTGAATAGGCTACGCATTTAACGGGGCAGGCACAGACTAATCTCATACCCCGCTGGAACAGCCTCGGATTCCACCCCGATTAAACAATTCCCGGTTTAACGGGGCAAGCACGGCGGGCAGAGCGCACATGGACACAGAATGATGTCGGGCTCATCGATAGACCCACCCCGGTAAAGACCTTCAATATTTAACCCCAGTACGATAGACTCTACGGGACAGGCGCAGCAAGCACGGACACACACAGACTATAATGGAAGCATTCCGGTTTTTCTTGATTATGGCTATAAAGATGGCTATAATATGGCAACTATACGAAGGAGGTGAGCCGTATGAAAAGGCACTTTTCCATAGCTGAAGCCAAGAACAAGTTGCCGTCCATCATCCATCAAGTGGAAAAAGGACCCTCCGTCAAACTTACCAGGCGAGGAGAACCGGTTGCGGTGCTGTTGTCTGTTCATGAATACGAACTGATGGATCAGAAAAGCGGAGGGTTTTGGAATGCCCTAGTGACATTCAGGCAAGTCATGCAGGATAGATCGGTGCAAATTACCGAGTCCGATTTTAAAGGTCTTCGAGATTCGTCCGCGGGCAGAGAGGTTCAATTTGAGGTATGAAATACTTGCTGGACACGAATGTCGTGTCAGAGTGTGTAAAGACGACACCCCACGAGTCTGTCCTTCACAAGCTTGAGAAACACGAACATGAAATTGTGACGGCAGCACCTGTTTGGCATGAGCTTCAATACGGTTGCCGGCGTCTTCCCAGATCTCGCAAACGCAAGATTATTGAATCATTCCTCAACGACGTGGTGCGACAGAACATGTTGATTCTTTCCTATGATGATCGCGCTGCCGAGTGGCATGCCAGAGAACGTGTGAGGTTGTCGTCAAAAGGAAAGACACCCCCGTTCGTGGATGGTCAGATTGCTGCGATTGCCAAAGTAAACGGCCTAGTTCTGGTAACGCGCAATGTTGAAGACTACGAGTCGTTTTCAGGATTGAAGACTGAAAACTGGCATAGGGTTTGAGGGCTGAAAGATGCCACCAAGAGCATAGTCTTTTTCGGAAACGGGAGTCCGATTCTGATGTCCCGCGGAATTGTCGTTGACCTTTCCAGATCGGAAACTGGTATGTTTCTGCAAACGGCGAGGGCGGCCTGAAGGAATAATTCTGCGTGTGATTCGGCTTGCAGCGCAGCCCAATAAGGGCGCCTTGTTAGTAAGAGACCATACCAATGATCATCAGTGCCAGCCGCCGCACAGACATCCCGGCTTTTTACGCGGAATGGTTTATGAACCGCATCCGAGCCGGTTACTGTACAGTTCCCAACCCCTTTAATCCCACTCAGGTCTCACACGTTTCGCTGAAGCCAGAAGATGTGGACGTCATCGTTTTCTGGACACGGAATCCGCGTCCGCTGTTCCCCTTTCTGACAAACCTGAATGAAAGTGGCTACCGATATTACTTTCTGTACACGCTGATGGACAACCCGCGTGCATTAGATCCCAAGTGCCCTCCCCTAAGAGTTTCCTTGAATACTTTTCAAGAACTGGCTGATCGTATTGGCCCGGAAAAGGTAATCTGGAGGTATGATCCTGTCGTGCTCAGCACGGCTACGCCAGCAGATTTCCATAAAGAAACATACCAACGCATTGCCCGGGCACTGCAAGGGCACACGCGTCGTTGCGTCATCAGCACCTTGGACGTTTATCGGAAGGCCCAGAAACGCTTGCGTAAGTTGGCAGAGGAAGGCTTTGAATTGCTGGCTTGCGAGGGCGAAGCATTTGGCGATCTCATGAAAACCTTTCTTCGTGCCGCCAATGAGAATGCGATGGAGATCGTCAGTTGTGCCGAAAAAATTGATCTGCAACCTTTCGGCATTCAACCCGGCAGATGCATTGATGACGAGTACATCTCGAACGTTTTTGGAATCAATGTAACCAACAAGAAAGACCCGTCTCAACGAAAAGCCTGCGGTTGTGTGATCAGCAAAGACATTGGCATGTATGATACCTGCTTATTTGGCTGCCGGTACTGCTACGCCACAACCAGCTTCGAACGCGCCAAAATTAACTACAAGAAGCACGACCCTGCCTCGCCGTCGCTGGTGGGCTGGCACGATGCAGAGCCAGAGCCAAAACCCTTTCAACAGCCCACACTCTGGGAACGCTCATAAATGTCAATATGAGTCTCTCATAAGCAATTCCCGTGATCTCCAGAAAACCCTGGAAAGTACCACCCGAGGGGCATGCAGCACTGGGAAAACCACGTCTACTTCAGCTTCTTTTGGACAGCTCCGATCTTATTGTTGAGTTCACAAATGACCACATTGGAATAACTGGCTCCAAGCGCATTGGCTACACCACGTCCGACACTCGGGACACCTCTGCTTCTGCCGATGGGCCACCACATACAACGGCAATATTTGGCTTATCACTTTGCGCCATTTTGAAACCCTTCTTCCGGTATTCAATGTTAGGCGACCTGCCTGACCACTTGGACAACACCCGTTTGCAGGCGATGCAGCTTCCATCGCTTTTCACGTTTTAGTTGTTCGGAATAGCTACTACATCCAATGACCAATCAGTGTCGGCCCCAAACCAAGCATCTTCGTAATTACCTGTGTACTCCTTGTTGGCGTGAACTGTTGCGCCTGTCAGATTCGCTAGTTCCTGTACAAAATCTGTACCATTACTATCAAACAGACCGTTTTTCGCAATCCGGCATGAAAATAGCAGGATATGGGGCTCATTGTTAAGGATGTCTCTCAACCTAGATAACTCGCTTCTCACTGTATTGTCGTTCTTAAGATTGTCAGTCGTCAATGTAAACATGTCTGACATATGTAGGCGGCCTGGACGGCCATGAGCAAAAATAGTCAATCTCCCTATTCTTCCATAAGTGTTCTTGATTACCTCCAAGTAATCTACCCATTGAGTAAGTGTAATGGCTCCATCATTCCAGTCATTCAGCCCGTCGTAAAAGAAGTAGTAAGCGTTAGTGTTATTCGTGCCTCGGAGAGAACCCCCCTCGTCGGTCAAAACCAACATGGCGAGGGCCGGTGTTAGCAAGGTTTACAGGGACACCATTCTCGGGCATAGCTTGAAAGGGATGGACGCCTATTACATGGTGCCATCTGAGAAAGACTTGCATCGGGCAACGGCGCAATACGAAGCATGGATCAACGATCAGTTGGCAAATGTTACCCAAAACGTTACCCAAACGGCAAAAGGGTAAAGGGTAAGATCAATGAGGCGCTGTTTTGAGGGGGCTTTGGGAATGATAACTTCGGCAAACATCGAATTGATAACGCTTGCAAAAACAAAGGGCCAGCCTATAATGGCTAACCCTTTATTATTACTTGCGTTTTTGATGGTGCCGAAGGCCGGATTTGAACCGGCACGGGCGTAACCCACTGCCCCCTCAAGACAGCGTGTCTACCAAATTCCACCACTTCGGCACAAAACACTCATCCTTTTTCGTTAGGCTCAGGGGTCGGCTCCGCAACGGCAGCCTCGGGAGCAGGCTCAGTCACAGCAGCCTCAGGAGTCGGCTCACTTGCCTCCGGCTGCGCACTCTCGGATTGAACCGGCGCTGGAGTCTGACCCTCGGCAGGCGTTTGCTCAGTTTCCTGGGTCACTGGCGGCGGCGCCACAGCCGGCATGATCGAACTGGTGGGTCGTCGGCTCGAAAAATATGCCAGACTCAAAGACGTCAACATAAACACAATGGCAGCGCCAGTGGTCATTTTGCTCAGAAAAGAGGAGGCGCCGCCACTTCCAAAAAGCGTCTGACTGCTTCCTCCACCAAATGCGGCTCCCATGTCCGCCCCCTTGCCTGTCTGCAACAGCACAATAAATATCAGGGCAATACAGACTACCACGTGCATCAATATGATGAAAGTTGACATAACACAGATACTCCGATTCTAAACTCCACCTTTTCCAGCCTCTGAACACGGACGCACAATGCCGGCAAAGGATTCGGCATCCAGACTGGCGCCCCCGACCAATGCTCCGTCAATGTCGCCCATGGCCATTAGCGCTGCAATGTTTGCGGGTTTTACACTTCCACCATACAATATGCGAAGCGCGTTTGCAATTGAATTTCCACAGGCCTTTTCCACCCAATCTCGTATAAACTTGTGGACATCCTGCGCCTGTTCACTCGTGGCTGTCTTTCCTGTCCCAATAGCCCAGACGGGCTCATAGGCAATAATGAGCTGCTGCAATCCATCGGAGGCAATAGCCTTAAGACCCTCTTTCAACTGCTCTTGGACAACGGAAAATGTTTGGCCAGCCTCTCTTTCAACCTCAGATTCCCCGACACACATAACGGGAATCAGACCACCTTCAAGGGCTGCCTTGACCTTTCGGTTCACTGTAACGTTGGTTTCGCCAAAATATTGACGCCGTTCGGAATGGCCGATAATCACGTGGGTGCATCCCGCTGCCCTTAACATGGGCGCTGATACCTGGCCGGTATAGGCGCCTTCGGTCTCCCAAAACAGGTCTTGAGCCCCCAGGTATATTGCCGATCCCTGCAAAATCTCGGCTACAACCCCAAGGGCTGTAAATGGAGGCGCCACCATGACATCGACGTCTTTAATGTCGGATACCAACGACTTCAACCGGCCTGCAAGCTCTGCAGCCTCCGGCCCGGTCTTGAACATTTTCCAGTTTCCAGAAATCAAGGGTTTGCGTCTTGCCATAAGTTCAGCCTCCCTAATATGGCCATTATTGAGGCAAAAGCCTCAATTAGGAGTCCCTGGTATTTAGTTGCAATCAGTTGATCAGAGGACTGCTTTTATCCGGCATCCCGCATCTGGTATCTGGCATCACGATCCCAAGATAAACTCGGCAGTTACCGGCAAATGCAACTGTTATTTCACCACCATCAGGATCACAGATCTTTTCCAATCATGACCGCCAGGTCTACCATGCGGGTAGCATATCCTCGCTCATTGTCGTACCAAGAAAGGACCTTGACCAGATCGTCAATTACATATGTCGTGGGAGCATCCACGATGGAAGAGTAAGTTGAACCGTTGAAATCGGATGAGACCAAGGGCAGATCGCTAAACGCCAAAATCCCCTTTAACGGACCTTCGGCAGCAGCCTTAAAGACGCTGTTAACATCAGCAGGCGTCAATCCGCTTTTGTCAATCCTGACCACCAGGTCCACAAGAGACACATTGGGTGTGGGAACCCGTATTGACAGGCCATTCAATTTTCCCTTGAGCTCGGGCAAAACCAGTGCAACAGCCTTTGCAGCCCCTGTTGTCGTGGGTATCATGGAAAGAGCTGCCGCTCTGGCCCGTCTGAGGTCCTTGTGGGGAAAATCAAGAAGCCGCTGATCCCCTGTGTAGGAATGGATCGTGGTCATAAGTCCGCTTTTTATTCCAAAGCTCTCAAAAAGCACTTTTGCCACAGGCGCGAGACAATTTGTAGTACACGAGGCGTTTGATATGATGTGGTGCTCCTTGGGATTGTACAAGGCGTCATTAACACCTATCACAATTGTTATGTCAGGGTCAGTGGCTGGCGCTGAAATGATCACCTTGCGAGCTCCTGATCCCAGGTGCTTTCCCGCACTTTCCTGGGTCCGAAAAAATCCAGTACACTCCATGACAATGTCCGCGCCAAAGTCCCCCCACCGGAGATCAGTTGGATCTTTGATCGCAGTGTAGGCAACTGGCCGACCATCGACTACAATGGCATCATTTTTAGCAACGATTTCAGAAATCAACGAACCATGTACCGAATCGTACCTGAGCAAATGTGCCATAGTTGACGCATCTGTAAGGTCGTTTATGGCAACGACCTCAACAGAATCGTTTTCCATGGCAGCTCTGAAAGCAAGCCTCCCTATACGCCCAAACCCGTTAATACCAACCCGAACACTCATAGATCCTCCTTGACGGCTTTTTACGAGTTCATCAATCCTAAATCTCAGCTCCTTTTATTTCCTTTCAACACCCCACTGGCAAGTGAAATACTCTTCTTGCCATATGCCTGCATACTCTCTGCCAAGTCGCCCAGATTGCTGTTCTCACGCTTTTTTGCCGCGCGGATCAACACTGGCAGATTCACACCGGTCAAAACGTCAATCCTGCCCTCCTCTAGAAATGAAAGGCTCAGGTTGGACGGCGTTCCGCCGAACATGTCGGTGAGGATGATCACACCGTCTCCTTGATCAACAGCCTTGATCCCTGCGCCAATCTTCTTCCTCAGTTCCTCAGCGCTGTACTTCAGGTCCACGGAAACAGCCGTGGCAGCCTCTAGGGGGCCTTCCAAAACGCAGTTGGCCGCTTCGATGAGAGCCTCTCCCAAACCGCTGTGGGTTACTACGACAATGCCTATCATAAATCTGATCCCTCAAGCCTGGTGCCTGGGCATTAAATTGCTAACTTAACTCAATATCGCGGTGTGTCAAGTGTATAGAGTTCAGTTTCTTTTTCAAATGACCGGCAAAATCAAAACTCCTGGTCTTCCTTTTCAATCACCATGTAAAGCTCCCGCCAGTCGGCAGCGTTCATGAGCCGTTCTTTGAACACCATGTTCTTGAGCAAGCGGGATATCCTGGCAAGCATCTTGAGATGACCACCGGTGGAATCCTCTGGGGCCAGCAACAGAAAGAAGAGGTGGGTAGGTTTTCCGTCCATGGCATCAAAGTCCACACCCTTGCGACTCCGCCCGAATCCCATCAACATGGACTGCAAAGGTTTCAACTTGCCATGAGGGATAGCGATGCCGCCCCCAATGCCGGTGCTGCCGAGGCGCTCCCGCTCCAAAAGAACACGAAGCAATTCCTCCTGTTTCAGACCGGAGGCATCTGCAAGGGAAGCGGTAAGTTCGCTCAACACCCCCTTCTTGTCAGTAGCATTCAGTTCGGCAACAATGGCCCCTTCTTTGAGTGAGTCCAGGATTCTCATGAAGTGTCTTACGAACTGGGCTGAATCAAACCGAAATTACCGTCTTTGAGGCGATATAGAACATTGACCTGCTCGGTCTGAGCATTGGTAAAAACCAAAAAGCTGTCCTTGATCAACCGCATTTGCAAAACCGCCTCATCCCTATCCATGGGTTTATACTCGATACTCTCGATTCTCGTGAGTTCAGGCAGATCCTGATCCACATCTATTGAGGGCGCCGTATCCGCGCTATCATAGAGCAGGGCCTTGGACTTGGCGGCCGTTGATCGACGTTTTTTGAATTTTGTTTTGTTCTTCTTGATCTGCTTATCGATCTTGTCTAGAGCCATATCTATAGCCGAATACATATCAGAGGTCTCTTCGTGTGCGTTGATAGTGAATCCATCTGCGCTGATGTTTATTTCAGCTATGTGCCGAAATTTATTCACAGTCAAAACAACGTTTGCCTTGGCTGGGTTTTGCAGGTACTTGTCGAACCGATCAAGCTTGTCAGACGCGTAGGCTTTCAGAGTTTCTGATGAAGCGAGATTAATGAAGGTTACTGACTTCTGCATGCTGATTGACCTCCTTGTATCCTCTTGCGTTTGTTGGATGGTAGCACCCTCAACATTTCCCTGTACTTGGCTACCGTTCTGCGGGCCACATTAATGTTCGAAGATTTCAAGATCTCAACCATCTTCCTGTCACTGTAAGGCTTGGCGGGATCTTCGGACTGAACGATCTGACGTATTCTCTCCTTAACGCTGGCCGAGGCAATGACGTCTCCGTCAAGTCGGTTGATAGAACTATTGAAGAAAAATTTCAGCTCAAAGGTCCCCTGCGGGGTGTGGACGTATTTGTTGGTCGTAACGCGGCTCACAGTCGACTCGTGCATCCCAATGTCCTCGGCTACATCCCGCAACACCATTGGTTTCAAATGGCTAATCCCTTTTTCCAAGAAATCGCCTTGATAATTGACAATGCTTTCAACAACTCGGTAGATCGTCCTCTGGCGCTGGTGAATGCTGCGAATCAACCACACAGCGGACCGCAGCTTATTCTGTATATAGTCCCTCGTGTGGCTTGAGACTCCTTCTCCTTTGCTCAAGGCCTCCCTGTAAAAGGAACTAACGTGCAGCTTGGGCATGCCATCTTCGTTCAGAACTATAACGAATTCATTAGCCATCTTGTAAACAAAAATGTCAGGGCTGATGTACTGAGGTTCTTCATCACTGAACTTGCGTCCAGGCTTTGGTTCCATTCTGGTAATGATCTCAACAGCGGCAAGAACATCTTCATAGGACACGCCTGAAGCCTGGCTAATTGCCTTGTAGTTCTTGTTTTCCAAGTGTTTGAAGTGGTTCTGAATAATATGGACGACAAGAGAGTCTTGAAGACCCAAGTAATCGGCCTGAATCAGCAGACACTCTTTCAAATCCCTTGCACAGACGCCAAGGGGGTCAAACGACTGCATCTTTTTCAGGAGCTTTTCCACCTGCGACGTATCAGCCCCTGCCAAAGCGGCAATCTCGTCTACCGTCGCTTGAAGATACCCATCACGATTTAGGTTGCCGATAATGGCATTGCCAATCCTTTCCTCGGTCTTGTTCGGGAGGGAGAGAAGTAGTTGCCACATGAGGTGATCAACCAAAGACTCTTGCCGAGCAAAAAAGTTCTCATATTCTGGCGTTTCACGCTCTTCTGGTTCGTAATAAACTGGTCCTGAAGTATTGTATTCGTCCAAATAGTTTGACCAATCAATATCCTCTCGAGCCGTTTCTTCGACAGTAACTGGTTTCAGTGTATCTGATTCCGCAGGCGGCGCAGCTACAGGTTCGCTCACCGCGCTATCACTGGCAGTCTGCTCTTCCGAATCTTCCTCAAGCACTGGATTTTCCACCATTTCATCATTGATTACATCCAGCAGCTCCAACCTTGAAAGCTGCAGCAGCTTGATCGCCTGCTGAAGCTGCGGCGTCATTACCAGTTGTTGAGTCAGACGCAACTGTTGTCTAAGTTCCAGTGCCATGCTAGATCCAGTTCTCCGCGTTCATAGTTGACGGTCTCGTAAAAAGTCGAGAAACACCTCTTTCTGTCATTTCGGCGAAAGCCGGAATCCTGTTTATTCAGCTAGTTACAAAGGCTCTGGACTCCGGTTTTCACCGGAGTGACGACTTTTTACGACTTCATCATAGTTGACTGCTTCGCAAAAAGTCCGTCTGCCGTGTTGCGCTTCATCCCCGCCCTGTTAAATTCTCGCTATGCGAGACGGCGGAGCCTATTTAACAGGGTAAATCACTGCGATCCGCCCAGGCGGACCTCGCTCCTCAAGATTGCGCCTGACGGCTTAGGAAAAGGCGCGCGCCTTGCATATGGAGCTTTTTGCTGTGCCGTCCAGTTGACGGCTTTTTGTGAGTTCATCATAGTTGGAAACGTTCGCCCAAATAGATTTCCCTGGCCACATTGCTGGAAGCTATGGTTTCAGGGGGTCCTGATTCGATCAACAAACCTTCATTCAAAATCAACGCCCAGTCACAAACACCCAATGTCTCCCGGACGTTGTGGTCTGATATCAACACCCCGATCCCTCGCTCCTTGAGCTGTTCTATTATCCTTTGTATATCATGTACCGCTATCGGGTCAATCCCAGCAAACGGCTCATCAAGCAAAATAAACGAGGGTTCACTCACAAGAGCACGCGTGATTTCTACGCGGCGGCGCTCCCCTCCTGAGAGGGCATAACCCTTCTGCCGCGCCAAGTGGCTGATGTTCAATTCATCCAACAGATCTCCGAGACGGGCGCGCCGTTGCGCTCTCGAAAGGGGACGGGTCTCCAAAATGGCCAAGATGTTTTCCTCCACAGTCAGCTTTCGAAATATGGAGGCCTCCTGCGGAAGATACCCGACCCCTTTGCGAGCCCTTAAGTACATTGGATATGAAGTGATATCCTCTCCGTCAAGGGAAATGTTCCCGCTGTCGGGTCGTATAAGCCCGACGATCATATAAAATGACGTCGTTTTTCCTGCCCCGTTCGGACCAAGTAATCCGACAATGCTCCCGCTTTCGACCTCCACGCTAACCCTGTCGACAACGCGCCTGCCCTTATAGGTCTTGACCAGGTCCTTTGCCACTAAAGTCGCCATTTACTCAATCCTGGTTCTATTGTATCAAACCTCCTTCACCTTCGGTATAAAAGGTGGCCTCCACCTGTTCCTTCTCACTACCCTCCACGAGAGTTCGATCTTCAGCCTGAAAAAGGGTGATCTTCTCTCCTTTGATTATGTTCTTGCCGGACCACACTGTCGGGTCTCCCCCGCTTAATACCAACACCTTAGTATCCGCCGTGTAGTCGGCTTTCTCGGCTACAGCTGTCTTGGTCTCGTTATCAAACACAATCTTGACATTACCCCGGGCAATCATCCTTTCAACTGCTGTGGACTTGCCCGCAGTATCTCCGCCCGGTTTGTAAAATATCTTGATACAATCGGCAGTAACGACTACATCCTCCTGGGTGGCTTTGACACCTCCTATGAACTCCACGCACCTCATCTTTTGATCTGATTCTACCCTATCAGAGGTAATGTGGATGGGTGGTCCGGTATTTTTTTGGTCTTCGGAATCTGACACCTCGGCCTCAGATGCAACAGCGCTCATGGCTCCACCGGCGAAAAACAGAAACACAATGAACAGTGGCCATCTCATGTGAAGGAAATCCTTTTTTAATTCCCGCCTGTCCAGGTTCGGCACTAACAAAGCAAATGACACCTACAAACCATAGCTTTCAACCACGGTCTTTACGCCCCCCGAAACCATGGCCTGTTCGGTATCAAAAGAAAAGGCCATGCTCGCGCCCGTAAGGTAGATGCCCTCTCCGCTGACAACAACCGGCGTGTCTGTAGAAATGGACCGGCTTTTGTGGTCATAATAGAGTCTTTCGGTTTTCAGTTCATTGGAACTACTTC
Organism: Deltaproteobacteria bacterium; assembly: GCA_016930875.1. Taxonomy (NCBI): domain Bacteria; kingdom Pseudomonadati; phylum Myxococcota; class Myxococcia; species Deltaproteobacteria bacterium. Next base: position 11,744 of record JAFGFW010000025.1, read on the forward strand.
TGACGACCACATCTCCAGAGATCTCCATATCTTTGGTATCCGTCAATAACACACCCTCGCTGCCCGTAAGATGCACGGTTTTGCCGTCCTTGAGAAAAAACGTGACAGAAACCCTTTTGAGGATCGTCTTGTTCTCCTGCTTTTGATATCGTGCCGACTCAGCGTCAAGCACCCATTCCCTAACCCCGTATCGAGTTGCAGTGTGATGAACGCGATTCAAACCGATATCACTGTCTTCAGGCAGTAGCGAAAGCGCTGCCTCCGGCTCTTTCTTGAGATGGTGGAACCTGAACATGCCAATTCCAAGCCCGAAGAGCATAACACAAATAACACAAAACAGGACTATTCTTATCTTTGACATTTACTGTAGGCAGCCTCTTTCGTAAGTTCTCAATAACCTGGGGCGTAAAGGTTTTTTCTGGAAGGCGATATCTTTCATGCGAATGTTACGAAACCTCAGAAGATATGGCGCTCTTTATGGCCGTCAGTTGTTCCAAAAGTGGCCTGACCTCCGCCAGCGGGAGGGAGTTGGGACCGTCACAAAGCGCTTGATCCGGATCGTTATGGACCTCAATGAAGATGCCGTCTACACCGGCAGCAGTAGCAGCCCTGGCCAACATGGGCACAAACCCCCTTTGTCCCCCGGAGCAACTCCCGGCGCCTCCCGGAAGCTGAACGCTGTGTGTGGCATCGAATACCACAGGCCATCCTAAACCGCGCAATATGGCCAGACTCCGGAAGTCAACAACCAGGTTGTTATAACCGAAACTGGCCCCGCGCTCTGTCAAAACAACCTGATCATTTCCCGTGGAAACGACTTTTTCCACAACGTACTCTATATCCCACGGGGCCAAGAACTGCCCCTTTTTTATGTTGACAGGCTTTCCAGCTTCAGAAACTGCCAGAAGAAAATCCGTTTGACGGCACAGAAAAGCAGGTATCTGGAGGACATCGAGCACTTGTGCTGCAGGGGCAATCTCGGAAAATCGATGCACATCAGAAAGCACTCGGATACCTAGTTTGGCCTTAATAGAAGAAATGATATCCAGTCCTTTGGAAAGACCCGGCCCACGGTAGGACTTGAGCGAGGTTCGGTTGGCCTTGTCATAGGAGGTTTTGAAAATGAACGGAATCTGGAGTTCATCCGTAAGGTCTCTAAGAAAGGTTGCGACCTTCATGGTCGATTCACGACTCTCGATCACGCACGGCCCGGCGATCAAAACCGGATGATTTCCTTCCCCGATGGCAATTCCTCCTACATTAACAACATGTTGCATGCGATATCCGTGCCAATAACAGCAAGCCGAAAGAAGTTAAGCCCTAAGACTCAAATAACAATATATATTTTTTATCGTAATCTTTAAAAAATGTCAAGAATCACAAAGCAACGGATAAGAAAATGAATCAACCTTGATTCTTCACTGACAACTTGCTATGGTCCGTTGCGAATTCTGTGGAGCGACCTAGTGACATGACGAACAATGAAACCAAGTCAAGAGTCGGTTACCTCTTCATCGCTGTCGTTCTATGCGTCCTTGCAGGTCTTGTGATATGGTGGGGAATCAGAGGGCTGGAAGGAGAGTCGCCAGTATTTAGGTTGGAAAGACCGATCGAATCCATCGGCACGTCGAACACACTCAATGGGGTCGCCTCTGATCAGAAGAGCGGCGTCAAGAGGATATGGATCGCGCTCCTTCAACAAAAAAAGGAAGTCGTGCTCTTGGAACAAACACTCCCGTCGAAGGGATTGTTGATGGGGGGCGCCATTCGAAAACAGCCGGTTTCCCTTGAAATCAAGGCGCGTCAACTCGGGTTTAAGGATGGAGAGGCAGTCCTCAGGACAGCCGTCTGGGACTATTCCTATCGAGGGTGGGGGTCAGGGAATCGATCTTATGCAGAATACAAGCTCTTCATAGACACCAGGCCACCGAATATCGAGTTGATCAGCCGCACCCACAATCTTAATCAGGGTGGCGCCGGCCTGGCTATCTACCGGGTCTCTGAGCCGATTGCCACCAGTGGTGTTAATGTAGGAAACCGGTTTTTCCCCGGCTCAAAAGGCTGCTTTGCTGATTCGAGTGTCTTTGTCGCCTTTTTTGCCCTCCCTTACGACAAAGGCCCTGATACGCAGCTACATGTGACCGCCACGGACCGCGCTGGCAATACCTCGCGGACAGGATTTGCATATCACATCAATGCAAAGGCGTTCAAGAAGGACACGATCCGTCTATCCGATGCCTTTCTTAAGCGGAAAATGCCTGAATTCGAAGAAGCTTTGGGCCAAGACGACCGCCGTGCCTCCCTCATTGAGAAGTTCCTCGCAGTGAACAGGGACCTTCGCATAGCCAACTTGAAGACTATCCAGGATGCGTGCAAAGACAGTGATGTCAAACGGCACTGGACTGGTCCGTTCTTGAGGCTCCCAGCCTCGGCCCGAAGGGCCGGGTTTGCCGACCATCGTTCATATCTATATGAGGGTCGGGTCATAGATAATCAAGTCCATCTCGGAATAGACCTTGCATCCACTGGCTACTCGGCAGTCCCTGCCGCTAATAGCGGAAGGGTTGCATTTGCCCAAGACCTTGGTATCTATGGAAAAACTGTCATCATAGATCATGGTTTCAACCTCTTTAGCATGTACAGCCATCTGAGCCGCATCCAAGTCGCCAGAAACAAGTCAGTTTCCAAGGGTGACGTAATTGGCGCCACCGGAAGCACCGGCTTGGCCGGAGGGGACCACCTCCATTTTGGCATGTTGATTCACCCTACCTTTGTGAATCCAATAGAGTGGTGGGATAAAAACTGGATCAGACACAATATTACAGACAAACTCAAGAGCGCAAAAGAACAGATACCTACGTCAAACAAGGAGGCGAGGCAGTGAAGTGCCATAAGGTACAAAAGACCTTCCAGGAAATCAATCAAAGGATCAGGGATGGCAAGGTTGTTGTGGTTACAGCCGAAGAAATAATTGACATAGTAAAAGAAAACGGTCCTGTTGAGGCAGCTCGCCAAGTGGATATCGTCACGACCGGGACCTTTTCGCCCATGTGTTCCTCGGGAGCCTTTATCAATCTTGGACATTCAGTGCCCGGAATCAAAGTATCCAAGGTCTGGTTCAACAATGTGCCTGCATATGGCGGTGTGGCAGCCGTGGATTGTTACCTTGGAGCTACGGAACCGTGCGAAGATGACCCCCTGAACAAGGTTCACCCCGGGGAATTCAAGTATGGGGGCGGACACGTGATTCAGGATCTTCTGGCCGGCAAGACCGTCCATATCGAAGCCAAGGCCTATGGAACTGATTGTTATCCGAATCGAGAAATCGAAAAGGATATTACCCTTAAAAAACTCCCTCAGGCCACCCTTTGCAACCCAAGGAACGGGTATCAAAACTATAACTGTGCGATAAATTTTGCTGAAAAGACGATTTACACATACATGGGCACCTTGAGACCGAATGCAGGCAATGCCAACTATTGCTCCGCAGGACAACTGAGCCCCCTGATGAACGATCCGTACTACATGACGATTGGAGTGGGGACAAGGATCTTTCTTGGCGGAGGCCAGGGGTTTGTGGTCTGGCACGGGACCCAACACAAACCAAAAGTGAAGCGAACAAAAAAGGGCGTACCGCTAGCCCCTGCAGGCACCCTATGGGTCATGGGAGACCTGAAAAAGATGAGTCACAAGTGGTTGGTGGGGGTGAGCATTCAAGGGTACGGCTGCTCAATGGCTGTTGGCCTGGGAGTGCCCATCCCGATCCTGAACGAGGAGATTGTGAAATTCACTGCGGTTTCAGATGATGAGATCTTTACCCAGATTGTTGACTATGGACGGGACTATCCACACGGCGTGTCCAAGAGTTACGGCACCGTAAGTTACGCTGAGCTTAAGGGCGGAACAATACGCGTGCATGGCCAAGATGTTCCAACCGTTCCGCTCTCGAGCGTGGTACGAGCGAGGGAGATTGCAGAGACTCTGAAAAAATGGATACAGAGCGGAAAATTCACGCTAGGAGAACCGCAGGAATTGCTCCCCTCAGGGTAGTATAGAATCCACACCGAGAGGACGTGGCCTTGATCTGCCCCCTTGAAAAGGGCCGGGTGCTTCGCAGAGTCGTGAATGCCTAAAATACCTGAAGGTTAAAGCGCCTAAAATGATGGATACTTGATCGCGGACGTCTTCATTTATGATCCAACATCCGGTATCTGGCATCTGGCATCCGGCATCGTCCATCACTGTAAGGAAAGGAAATCCGTAACATTGAAAAAAGAAGACAAATTAACTGACCGTCCTATTGAACCCAAGAAGAGCATCATTCGGGAATACGCTGAAGCTATACTTCTTGCCGTAGTCCTTGCCCTGTTTATCAGGACCTTTGTTATACAGGCCTTTAAGATTCCCTCTGGGTCCATGAAGCCAGCGCTTCTGGTGGGAGATCATATCCTCGTAAATAAATTCATATACGGTGTGAAGATACCCTTTCTAAACAGGACACTTATCTCAATCACAGACCCTAAGCGCGGTGATATTGTGGTATTCAAATTCCCTGAAGATCCTAAGAAGGACTTCATAAAGCGGGTCATAGGCACATCCGGTGATGTTGTGGAAATTCGAAACAAGAAGGTGTATCTTAATCATAAACCCATGGATGACCCTTACGGCACACATCTGGATCCGCACATTATTCCAGGCAATGCCAGACCCCGCGATAACTTCGGCCCAGTCACGGTTCCCGCTCACTCCATCTTTGTCATGGGTGACAACCGCGACCACAGCTACGACAGCCGATTCTGGAAGTTCGTCGACATCTCGCAGATCAAGGGTAAGGCATTTATCATCTACTGGTCATGGAACAGTAAGAATTCAGGTGTCAGATGGAAACGGTTGGGAGATCTCATCCACTGAGTCTCCTGGGGTCCACGCCCATGACGCGTCAGGATTGGGCAAAAACCATGCGCATGATTTTTGCTTGACTTGTTCTAAATCACGGTGCTATAGGGTCATCGGTCTGTTGCCACGGAGGTCAGTGTCTTATATGTTTATGTGCGCCAGGAAATCCTTAGAGGGCGAAAACCTCTTTACCTGTTAGGGTAAAGAGGTTTTTTTTGGGGAAAAATTGATGAAAATTGAGAAAAAGGACATACTCGACATAGAAAGTCTTTCCACGGAGGAGATTGAACTCATACTGGACACGGCAGATTCCCTTAAAGAGATATCCACCCGTCCCATCAAGAAGGTGCCCACCCTGCGCGGCAAAACCATTGTCCATTTCTTCCATGAATCGAGTACCAGGACCCGAACATCCTTTGAGATTGCAGCAAAAAGGCTCAGCGCTGACACTGTCAGCATATCCGCATCTACCAGCAGCATTGTCAAGGGAGAAACGCTGGCAGACACGGTCAGGAATCTTGAAGCTATGAACCCCGACGCGATCATCCTTCGCCACAGCGCTTCCGGGGCTCCACACATGCTGGCCCGCTTGGTTCGGAGCTCTGTGATCAATGCAGGGGACGGCATGCATGCACATCCAACCCAGGCCCTACTGGACATGATGACTGTTCGTGAAAAAAAGGGCCGCCTTCACGGGCTCAGCGTGGCCATTATTGGCGATATTGCTCACAGCCGTGTTGCACGCTCCAATACAGTGGGGTTTCTTAAGATGGGGGCCCACGTGATTCTGGCGGGTCCGCCAACAATGATCCCGCAAGGGATAGAAGTCCTGGGAGCCCCTGTCACATATTATGTTGAAGAAGCGATCAAAAATGCCGATGTAATAATAATGTTACGTATTCAGAAGGAACGTCAACAGCCCTTTCTGTTCCCTTCTGAAAGGGAATATGCCAGCTACTATGGATTGACGACAGAGAATCTTGCAGCAGCAAGGGATGATGTGCTGATAATGCATCCAGGTCCCATAAACAGGGGCGTTGAGATTGCGCCGGAGGTTGCCGATGGTCCTTACTCGGTGATCTTAGATCAGGTAGCCAATGGTGTGGCTATACGAATGGCGCTCCTTTATCTTCTTCTCGGAGGGCCACGATGAAGCAGACACTCATCAAGGGAGGCCGTGTTCTCGACCCGGAAACAGGCATTGACGGCGTTATGGATATTCTCATCGAAAACGGAAAAATAGCTGAAATAGGAAATGAGAAATCCAAAATCCAAAATCCAAAATCCAAAATCATCGACGCCTCTGGCAAACTCGTCACTCCAGGCCTCATCGACATCCACACGCATCTCCGGGAGCCCGGTCACGAGTACAAGGAAACCGTTGAATCAGGGTGTTTGGCTGCAGCCCATGGAGGTTTCACAGCCATTTGCTGTATGCCAAACACAGAGCCTGTCAACGACAATCAGTCAGTGACAGACTATATCTTGAGAAAGGCAAATATGGCGGTAGGTGTTCGTGTCTATCCCGTGGGCGCCATAAGCCAAGGGCTGCGCGGGGAAAGTCTGGCTGAGTATGGCGAGATGAAGTCCGCAGGTGTTGTGGCGGTTTCAGATGACGGCAATCCCGTAATGAACGCGCAGTTGATGCGTCGTGCCCTTGAGTATGCCAAGGGGTTTGGTCTGTTGGTGATATCCCACTGCGAGGACCGAAATCTCACGGCAAACGGGGCTATGAATGAGGGAGCCACAGCCACTCGCCTGGGGCTTGCAGGCATACCAAACGCGGCAGAAACAGTGATGGTAGCCAGAGACATTGCCCTGTGCGAACTCACAGATGCGCCACTTCATATTGCTCACGTTAGCGCCGAAGGTTCGGTGCGTCTTATCCGTGATGCCAAGGCACGGGGATTGCAGTTAACAGCGGAGACTGCGCCGCATTATTTCTCGTTAACTGAAGAGGCCGTTATGAACTACGACACCAATGCCAAGGTATATCCACCACTGCGAACAGACAGGGACAGAGATGCGGTCTGGCAAGGGCTTCGTGACGGCACGATCGACGTCATCGCCAGCGACCATGCCCCCCACAGCAGCGTGGAAAAGGATCTGGAGTTTGATGCCGCAGCCAACGGTCTGATCGGGATGGAAACATCCCTGCCTTTGAGCCTGAAGCTTGTGGAGATGGGGCTTTTGAGCCTGAAGGATCTTATTGCCAAGATGTCAACCAACCCTGCGCGGATCCTGGAGCTGGATTACGTCGGCTTGAAGCGGGGCAACCCTGCGGACCTTACGATCATTGATCTTGAAAAAAAATTTACGGTAGATGCCAACACCTTTTGCTCGAAAAGTCGCAACACGCCGTTTAACGGATGGGAACTCAAGGGGAAGGCAGTCCTGACCATGGTGAGAGGGAAGATAGTCTTTGATGACCGGTAGGGCATAAGCGCTAAGTTATTTTTTGCGCCGGAAGGACTGCGGTTACAAAAAAATGAACATCGAACATCGAACGTCCAATCGCTCGACCTTGAGGCTCTCGACAGGCATCGAATGTTGAATGGGAAA